>NZ_JAJDML010000107.1:0-2928 GCF_020594215.1 Blautia sp. DFI.1.216 | reverse complement strand
CGCACGTACGGATCTGTGAGGGGCTAAGATTGAGAGGTCTTAGTCTACTCGACTGTCAGCTTCACATCGGGGCAACTTGCCCCGAACTTTTACAACTAAATACCCGCCGCACATACAGCGACACACCAAGCAGGAAATCTGAAAAAGGTTGCCTGCTTTTTTCTGCCCAAAATGAGGTGGTAAAACGCCACCCCATCCACCAAGCATAGAAAGGAGGGATACGAAATGCCCTGTCCACACAACGAAATCTCGATTGTTCAGCGTAGCCAACAGCAGTCTGCGGTTGCCGCCGCTGCCTACCAGAGCGGCGAAAAGCTGTTCTGTGAATACGACCAAGAAGTGAAGCACTACCCAGAAAAGCGAGGTATCGTCCACAATGAAATCCTGCTCCCGGCAAATGCCCCGCCGGAGTATGCAGACCGCAATACTTTATGGAACGCCGCCGAAGCTGTGGAGAAACAATGGAACTCCCAGCTTGCAAGGCGGTGGGTGCTTACCATTCCCAGAGAGATACCGCCCGACCAGTACGCTGTCCTTGTCCGGGAGTTCTGCCAGCAACAGTTTGTTTCCAAAGGCATGATTGCTGACTTTGCCATCCATGACCCCCACCCGCCGGGACACAATCCTCACGCCCATGTCCTGCTCACTATGAGGGCAATGGACGAACATGGGAAATGGCTTTCCAAGAGCCGCAAGGTTTATGACCTTGACGAGAACGGGGAACGGATAAAGCTGCCATCCGGCAGGTGGAAAAGCCACAAGGAGGATACGGTGGACTGGAACGACCAGAAGTATTGTGAAATCTGGCGGCATGAATGGGAGGTCATCCAGAACCGCTATCTGGAAGCCAATGACCGCCCGGAGCGTGTGGACTTGCGTTCCTATGCCAGACAGGGGCTTGATATAGTCCCCACTGTCCATGAGGGGGCTGCTGTCCGGCAGATGGAAAAGCGTGGTATCCAGACGAATATCGGAAATCTGAACCGGGAAATCAGAGCCGCCAACAGTCTGATGAAGTCCATCCGGCAGCTTATCCAAAACCTCAAAGGCTGGATTACCGAGCTGGGAGAAAAACGGAAAGAGCTGCTTGCACAAAAAGCGGCGGAGGAAGCGACACTTCTTCCCAATCTGCTGATGAAGTACATGGAGATACGAAAGGAAGAACGGAAGGACTGGACGAGGGCTGGACAAAATCGGGGGACTTCACAGGACTTAAAGGCAGTCAGCGAAGCCCTGTCCTATCTCCGGCAAAAGGGGCTTTCCACTGTGGAGGACTTGGAAGCCTTTCTGGAATCTTCCGGGAAATCAGCCGCAGATTACCGCAGTCAGATGAAGCCAAAGGAAGCCCGAAGCAAAGTGATTGACGGACTGCTTTCTGCCCGGACAGACTGCAAGGAATGTAAGCCTGTCTATGAGAAGTACCAGAAGATATTTTTTAAGAAAACAAAGGAGAAATTCAACCAGGAACACCCGGAGGTTGCCCGGTATGCGAAAGCCGCCGCCTACCTTGCCAAGCACCCGGACGATAAGGACAGCACCCAAAAGAAGCTGCAAGAGGAGCAGGAAACGCTTCTGGAAGAAATTGCAGCCCTGAAAACACCTCTGATCGAGGTACAGGCTGATTTGAAGAAGCTGCGGGACATCCGCTACTGGGTACGGAAAGCCACACCCGGCACAGAGGAAAGCAAAGAGCCGCCCAAGAAGCAGCCCATCAAAGAAGTCTTGCTGGATAAGGCAGACGAGAAAAAAGCACAAAGAACTGCCCCGGCGCAGACAAAACACAAACAACAGGATATGGAACTTTAACAGGCACTTGCCATTTTCAATCAGAGAATGTCAGGTGCTTTTTTGTTTTCAAGGAGGGATAGATTTGAATGTATTTGAAGCTGTGAAGCAGTCCGTCACAACCAGACAGGCTGCGGAGCATTATGGAATCCATGTAGGGCGGAACGGGATGGCTTGCTGCCCGTTCCATCATGATAAAACCCCAAGCATGAAGCTGGATCGGCGTTACCACTGCTTCGGCTGCGGTGCGGATGGGGATGTGATTGATTTTGCCGCCGCCCTGTATGGGCTGGGAAAGAAAGAAGCCGCCGTACAGCTGGCACAGGACTTCGGGCTTTCCTATGAGGACTGGAAACCGCCGGGAAAAGCAAAAAAGCCCAAGCCCCGGCAGAAATCCCCGGAGGAACAGTTTCAGGAAGCAAAAAACCGCTGCTTCCGTATTCTTACCGATTATCTTCACTTGCTTATGGCATGGAGAACGGACTACGCCCCGCACTCCCCGGAGGAAGCCTTTCATCCCCGGTTTGTGGAAGCCTTACAGAAGCAAGACCAAGTGGAATATCTGCTGGATGTGCTGCTCTTTGGGGAAACGGAGGAAAAAGCGGCTTTGATTACGGACTACGGAAAGGATGTGATACAGCTTGAACAGCGAATGGCAGAGCTTGCAGCCGCAGACGCAGCAGGAACTAAAAAACACCATGAACGCCATGCAGCCGCCCCAGAGCATTGAGGAAATCAAGGCGGGGCTGGAAACCACCGAGAAAGGCGGTGTCCGTCAGAGCATCCGGAACTGCCTGACCGTATTCCAGCGTGACCCTCTGCTTTCCGGGGCTATCGCATACAACATCCTAACTGACCGCAAGGACATCATAAAGCCCATCGGCTTCCACAGAGAAAGCACCGCCCTGAATGATACGGATATGAAGTATCTGCTTCTCTATCTGGAAGAAACCTACGGGCTTACCAATGAGAAAAAGATTGATAACGCCATCGGGATTGTGGCGAATGAAAACAAGTACCATCCCATCCGGGACTACCTAAGTGCCCTTGTGTGGGACGGGACAGAACGAATCCGTTTCTGTCTGCGGCACTTTCTGGGGGCTGACGCAGACGATTACACCTATGAAGCGTTGAAGCTGTTCC
>NZ_JAJDML010000106.1:0-3253 GCF_020594215.1 Blautia sp. DFI.1.216 | reverse complement strand
ATATTTTGTTGAAGTTTCTTTATATTTTATTTTATCTAGCACAACAAGTTAAATTTAATTAAAGGAGGTTTTTACTATGGAAATTGGAGGCTTTTTCCCCTATCAACCTGTTGGCTCTGAGCCAAACAACTATGTGGAGCATACCTGCCCTGATCCCGGGGACACCGCTCATCTAATGTCCGGCCGTTGTGCCATTTATTACTGTCTGAGGGATCTGATGTTAACAGATCAAAAGCGTGTGGCATATCTGCCTTCCTATGACTGCGAAACAGTTCTGGGCTGCTTTGTAAAAGCAGGATATGAAATTCATTATTATGATTTTGACAAAAATCTTTCCCCTGTGTTTGAGGAAGAGATGATCCCGCAGATCAGTGTTCTCCTTGTCTGTGGATACTATGGTTATCCTACCTATGATGAGAACTTTGTCAAAAAATGTAAAGCCAGTGGCGTTTCTGTAATAGTGGATACTACCCATACAGCATTTTCTCCATTGCCGGCCTGTCCGGATTCTGACTATATTGCCGTCAGTCTCCGAAAATGGATGGGTGTTGCCTCCGGTGGTCTTGCCATCAAGCGAAAGGGCACCTTTGGCGTAAAACCTATTCCTATCAATAAAGAACAGTTTTCCCTTAGAGATCAGGCTCTTCAATCCCGAGAGACCTACGAGCATACAGGAAATGAGGACTATAATAAAGAAGGCAATGATGTTTTCTGGAAAGCGGAATTTATGCTTCGTGAAATTTTCGATATCCAGGAAGGGGATGAAGCTTCCCTTAAAACGATTCTTCATTATCCATTCCGGGATGCGATCCGTAAACGCCAGGAAAATTACCATTACCTTCTGGAACACCTGCCGGAACGCTCCGATATCCGCCCGGTATTTCCTTATCTTTCAGATGATATCTGTCCTATGTTTTTCCCTTTCTTTGTGGAAAATCGGGACGCCCTTATCAAGCATCTGGCAGACAGGCACATTCCGCCTAAAGTATACTGGCCTGTACCACCTTTTGTAAAGGTTGAAGACTATCCAGGAGCTCAATATATTTATTCCCATATCATGTCTGTCAGCTGTGATGAACGCTTTAACACGGACGATATGCAGAAAATTGTAGAAGCCTTTGAAAACTATTAAAGATCTTAAAGCATTTTGAGAATATCCGTTTGATAAATCTAATCAGGCCACAGACTGGAAATCACCAGTCTATGGCTTCTTCATCTTCTCAGGTTGACATCCCATCTGTCGTTTGCTACACTAAAATCACATATCTGACAAAGGAATGGGAAGTATGAAGAAGAAAAAATTATAATCTATAAACCTGTTACTAATAATGGTAATCTTATGGAGAAAAAGTTGTTTGTCAATACTATCATAGCCGCATATAATGCACAGGCAGTTAATCCGGAATTGATGTTTGTAAAGCAGTCAGACAGAAATGCTGCACAGGAAAAGACTGTTTATTACACTCTTGACAATGTTAACTTCAATGAATCCCAGGAGCTTATTAAAAACAAACCACTTGAGTTCCATTTGAAGTGACAGATTCCAACCTGGTTGGTACTTCCTTTGCCGGAACAAACACAAAAGACCTGGAACTTCAATTGTACATAGAGTCTGATGATGGTAAAAAAGTTGAAGGAATTGGAGGAGAAAACACAAAGGTAAAAGAAATACATCTTCCGGTATATAAAGCTGGTGAAAGGCAGGCAGAATATGAAGATGGATATGTATATGTTAACAGTGAAAACGTATATGACTTTACCTTGAATGAACTACAAAACTATGAGAGTTATTTAAAAACAAGTGCAGGTTACAAGGGAAAGGTTACCCTGTATGCGAAAATTTCATGCAAGTACATTTACTACTGCACGGAAAAAGAAGCGCAATCCATTGCACAGATAAACATCTGTCAACGACAGCTCTTTGATCTGGATTGAGGTAAAAACTTTATAACCCCAAATTCTGAAAGCCTCAGACTGGTACAGTACAGCTACCCCGGTCCGGGGCTTTTGAAATGCGGAGATTATTGCCATGAGTATATTTGAGTATGACAAAGAGGAAGAAGAACAGAAACTTCAGGCAACTTATGAAAAGATTGGCGAAAAGCGAGGTGAAAAGCAAGGTGAATTAAAAAGGCAAAAAGCATAGCCATTTCGCTTGCGCAGGAAGGAGAACCTGTAGAAAGAATAGCAAGAACCCTTGGTGAAACGGAAAAAACGATTAAAGAATGGCTGGCTGAAACGCATTAAAATTGGTTCCGCAGTATCATCAATTGAATGTTACTGTGGAACCTTTTTATATTCGTCTGCTATTTTAGCCGGGTAAGTTGGATTTTATCTGCGTATCCCTGACAGTTCGTCTTCTATCCACTTATCTGTGTTGAAGTTACTGTCAAAGAACCTGACGATCACGCCGTAAGGTTCTGTATCGCTGTTGAATGCGTTGGCTTCATCAGTGTCTACGTGCATTGCCAGGTGATAATTTCTGTGGACTCTGACTACTACATCTGCATAGATAAGTGCGCGTCCGTAGCTTTTGGTCAGGACGAATACTTCGTCGTTGTCTTTGATATGCAGGGCAAGTGCTTCATCCGGAGTCATGTGGATGTGGCGTTTGGCTACGATGACCCCTTTGGGGATTTCGATATCACCGCATGGACCGGATAAAATACAGCCGGGAGTTCCTTCGATATCACCGGATTGGCGTATTACGCTTGGAATCCCCAGTTTTCTGGTGTCTGTAAGGGACATTTCTACCTGCGTGTCGCTGCGGAAAGGACCGAGAAGTGCCATATTTTCGAAGGTACCTTTCGGTCCTTTGACAGTCACTCGTTCCTGGCACAGATATTGTCCGGGCTGGCTTAATTCTTTGATAAAATGTGGTTTGCTTCCTTCTCCGAATAATTTTTCAAAATCTTCCTGCGAGATATGCAGATGTCTGGCAGAAGTTTCTATAGGTATTTTGATGCTCATTTATTACAATACTCCCTCAATATGTTACTTGTATATGTCTGTCCGATATCCTGTTGCCTGATGGGATACAGAGCAGTTATACTTACTTTTTAGTGTATCTCTTTAACTGGAAATATGCAATGTTTATCTTGCAAGAAGGACAATTTTCATTATAAAATAGTGTTAACTTACTTTTATCGGTTTACAAGGAGAAGTGTTCTGGGCTATAATAAGATACATTAGAATAACAGTTACTGTTCACACACCACTATCCCGCGAGGTGTTTTGGCATGAATATGCCAAA
>NZ_JAJDML010000105.1:0-3275 GCF_020594215.1 Blautia sp. DFI.1.216 | reverse complement strand
GGCTGCAAGCTCTGCCATTCGCTGTTCAAGCTGTATCACATCCTTTCCGTAGTCCGTAATCAAAGCCGCTTTTTCCTCCGTTTCCCCAAAGAGCAGCACATCCAGCAGATATTCCACTTGGTCTTGCTTCTGTAAGGCTTCCACAAACCGGGGATGAAAGGATTCCTCCGGGGAGTGCGGGGCATATTCCGTTCTCCATGCCCGGAGCAGGTGGAGATAGTCGGCAAGAATACGGAAGCAGCGGCTCTTTGCTTCCTGAAACTGTTCCTCCGGGGATTTCTGCCGGGGCTTTGGCTTTTTTGCCTTTCCCGGTGACTTCCAGTCCTCATAGGAAAGCCCGAAGTCCTGTGCCAGTTGTACGGCGGCTTCTTTCTTTCCCAGCCCATACAGGGCGGCGGTAAAATCAATCACATCCCCATCAGCACCGCAGCCGAAGCAGTGGTAACGCCGATCCAGCTTCATACTTGGGGTTTTATCGTGATGGAACGGGCAGCAAGCCATCCCGTTCCGACCTACATGGATTCCATAATGCTCCGCAGCCTGTCTTGTTGTGACGGACTGCTTCACAGCTTCAAATACATTCAAATCTATCCCTCCTTGAAAACAAAAAAGCACCTGACATTCTCTGATTGAAAATGGCAAGTGCCTGTTAAAGTTCCATATCCTGTTGTTTGTGTTTTGTCTGCGCCGGGGCAGTTCTTTGTGCTTTTTTCTCGTCTGCCTTATCCAGCAAGACTTCTTTGATGGGCTGCTTCTTGGGCGGCTCTTTGCTTTCCTCTGTGCCGGGTGTGGCTTTCCGTACCCAGTAGCGGATGTCCCGCAGCTTCTTCAAATCCTCCTGTACCTCGGTCAGCGGTACTTTCAGCTCTGCGATTTCTTCCAGAAGTTTTTCCTGCTCCTCTTGCAGTTCCTTTTGGGTACTGTCCTTATCGTCTGGGTGCTTGGCAAGGTAGGCGGCGGCTTTCGCATATCGGGCAACCTCCGGGTGTTCCTGTTTGAATTTCTCCTTTGTTTTCTTAAAAAATATCTTCTGGTACTTCTCATAGACAGGCTTACATTCCTTGCAGTCTGTCCGGGCAGAAAGCAGTCCGTCAATCACTTTGCTTCGGGCTTCCTTTGGCTTCATCTGACTGCGGTAATCTGCGGCTGATTTCCCGGAAGATTCCAGAAAGGCTTCCAAGTCCTCCACAGTGGAAAGCCCCTTTTGCCGGAGATAGGACAGGGCTTCGCTGACTGCCTTTAAGTCCTGTGAAGTCCCCCGGTTCTGTCCAGCCCTTGTCCAGTCCTTCCTTTCTTCCTTTCGTATCTCCATATACTTCATCAGCAGATTGGGAAGAAGTGTTGCTTCCTCCGCCGCCTTTTGTACAAGCAGTTCTTTCCGTTTTTCTCCCAGCTCGGTAATCCAGCCTTTGAGGTTTTGGATAAGCTGCTGGATGGACTTCATCATACTGTTGGCGGCTCTGATTTCCCGGTTCAGGTTGCCGATATTCGTCTGGATACCACGCTTTTCCATCTGCCGGACAGCAGCACCCTCATGGACAGTAGGGACAACATCAAGCCCCTGTCTGGCATAGGAACGCAAGTCCACACGCTCCGGGCGGTCATTGGCTTCCAGATAGCGGTTCTGGATGACCTCCCATTCATGCCGCCAAATTTCACAATACTTCTGGTCGTTCCAGTCAACCGTATCTTCTTTATGGCTTTTCCACCTGCCGGACGGCAGCTTTATCCGTTCCCCATTCTCGTCAAGGTCATAAACCTTGCGGCTCTTGGGAAGCCATTTCCCATGTTCGTCCATTGCCCTCATAGTCAGCAGGACATGGGCGTGGGGATTGTGTCCCGGCGGATGGGGGTCATGGATGGCAAAGTCAGCAATCATGCCTTTTGAAACAAACTGCTGTTCACAAAACTCCCTGACAAGGACAGCGTACTGGTCGGGTGGTATCTCTCTTGGGATGGTAAGCACCCACCTCCTTGCAAGCTGGGAGTTCCATTGCTTTTCCACCGCTTCGGCGGCGTTCCATAAGGTATTGCGGTCTGCATACGACCGTGGGGCGTTTGCCGGGAGCAGGATTTCATTGTGGACGATACCACGCTTTTCCGGGTAGTGCTTTACTTGCTGGTCGTATTCACAGAACAGCTTTTCGCCGCTTTGGTAAGCAGCGGCGGCAACAGCAGACTGCCGCTGGCTGCGCTGAACAATCGTGATTTCGTTGTGTGGACAGGGCATTTCGTGTCCCTCCTTTCGGTAATTGGTGGATGGGGTGGCGTTTTACCACCTCATTTTGGGCAGAAAAAAAGCAGGAGACCTTTTTCAGATTTCCTGCTCGGTGTGCCGCTGTATGGGCGGCGGGTATTTAGTTGTTACTATTACAGTTTCTTTTCCAACAGACGGAATACAATGAGCCCCACCAACCATTGAAAAACAAACAACAAGAATATCATTGCTATTACCCATGCATCTACTCTAATCAAAGCAAGTATTAGCGATAAGATAAGCAATAAAAATGTCATGATTTGGTAAGTAATATGACCAGCTTTCATTCGCAAATATTGCTTTCTCTCATCTACACAGTTAATGTGAATTTCTCGTTTTTTTGCTTCGTATTCTTTATTTCGTTTTGGATTTTCCCAATAAATAATTCGAACAAGCTGAACAGCAGAAGCTACCATTAGACCAATCCCCATAGCCCAAAGCATGGTGGAATAATAAGTGCTTTTTATCAAAATACTCACGCCCAGCAACATAGCGCCAATTATAATTTCAATAATAAATGGTTGCTTATTTTTCATTTTGTTCCCTCCTCATAGATGAAAATTTCTTCAATGCTCATATCAAAATATCTGGCAATTTTGAACGCTAATTGGATAGATGGATTATATCGTCCATTTTCTAATGAACCGATTGTTTGTCTTGATACTTCTAATGCATTTGCCAAATCTTCTTGCTTTATGCCTCGTTGTTTTCGTAATTCTTCTAACCGATTTTTCATGTTATCTTCCTTCCTTATGGAAAGTTAGCTTTCCTTACTGTCATTATATCATATAGTTCTTTTATGTCAAGTTAACTTTCCATTTCACTTGAATCTTTTTTATCTGTTGGATGGGAACAGCTTGCAACGCAAGGTGTCCCCAGATGGCAAGTCCACAAAAGGGTAGCTGACGGCAGCCAGCGCAGGGGAAGCGTAGCGTCCCCTGTTTGATTTGGAGCAGACCATGACTGCGGAAAATCACAGCCCTCCGGCGAGGAGCCTTCGGAGAACGCAATGCACCAA
>NZ_JAJDML010000104.1:0-3468 GCF_020594215.1 Blautia sp. DFI.1.216 | reverse complement strand
AAGTTACAGGCGTATCCGCCGATATTCAGTCGGACGCCTAAAGCGTCTGGAAGCACGTGACTTCAGTCATGTGACGTTCACATTCGAGAAATATAAAGGTTCAATTCTTCATAATGGGTGTTTATTATGAAAAAATATTTTGCTATACTGACAATGTCAACAGTAAAGAAGAATATAAACGAGGTGATCAGATGGAAGTAGCACAGAGAATTCGATTGATCCGAATAATAGAAAAAATGGAGAAAAATCCGGAATTCAGTAATAAGTTTGGAATGAAGAACACATCTGAATATTTAGCAGAAAAAGAACCAAAAAAAGGCATTTATTAGAATAAGTTTCAGGAGGGGTAAAAAATGTTATCATTATTGTTTACAATTTGTATGATCTGGTTTGTAGGAAAATTTTTTGTTTTTGGGTTAAGAGCATCCTGGGGAATTATGAAATTACTTTGCACAGTTATTTTCTTCCCGGTGATATTGATCGGTATGGTTTTGGGTGGACTGATGTATATTGCTTTTCCATTGTTGATTGTCGGTGGTATTATAGCATTGGCAACCTCACATTCATAATGGATCAGGAGGAGAAGACGAATGGGGTATGATATTGAGAAAGAAAAGAGAGAAGCTATTGAAGCCGGCCGAAGAGCACTGAATAGTCTTCGTACGGCAAAAGAAAATCTGAACAGTGCAAAGAACTGGGGTCTGGTAGATATGTTTGGCGGTGGATTTTTTACTACAATGCTAAAACATTCCAAAATGGACCAGGCGAAACGGAATATGGAACAGGCAAAGTATGATCTACGTAGTTTCAGCAGAGAATTAAATGATGTAAATATGGCATGTAACTTAAATATCAATACTGGAGATTTTCTTTCATTTGCGGATTATTTTTTTGATGGATTTGTTGTGGACTGGGTGGTCCAGGATCGGATCAATAATGCAAAAAGACAGGTAGAAGAAGCAATTCGAAGAACCGAAAGCATAGTCAGTCAATTACAGCGTATGTAAGGTAAAGGCAATGAATCAGAAATGATTCATTGCCTTTCGTGCAGTATGGATTATTTTAATTTTGCTTTTTCGGCATTTAAGAGTTCAAGATTGAGCCCCTGCTCCCCGGCTGTTTTATCTACCCAAAGATTCAAAGAGTCTATAGCTAAAGAAATTTCATTAAGTTTTTTACTGATATAAGCAAAATCCTTCATTTCATCATCACTGATTTTACCGTCACGTGCAATTTGGATCAGGCGACCGGTAAGAGGATTGATTTCATTTAAGCTGGCAATTGTCTCCAAAATGATATTTGATAAATTAGTCACTTCTATTTCAGGAACATAACGTTGACCTATTTCGCATTTGTGAGAGCAGTAATAATTGCAAAGATCTGGTCTTTTATAGGCATCTGCCATCTGGAGGATATCATAAGGCGTTGGTTCTTGTGTTTCATATTCGAATTTTTCAATTTTTGAATCAGAGACAGCAGTCATTTTTTCACTGGCCTCTGCTCTTGTAAGTCCTGCCGATTCTCGGCAAAGCTGGTAAATAGTTTTGTTTTCCCTGGTGGATTGTTTACCCATGAGAATTCCTCCCTCGTATATCGCCAGGCATGAGGATTACCTGTCTTCCAGGCCTCATGCTGCGCAGTTATTTCATAATATATTTTATTATACTTGATTTGTAAGCTAACAACAAGTAATTGATGGTATAATGTCCATAGGCGTTACTGTTCACTGGTAATATCCCGCGAGGTGTTTTTTGTGAGCGAAGGTCACAGAAAACCCGAGACATACTGCGCGAATTTATGCGATTAGCATAAATTCTGTGCATCGCGAAGCGTGTTGCTGGGAACGGAGTGAACAGTAACCCATAGGCAAATGAGTGAATGTCGCCTGTTATGCGATTTCAAAAAGAGAAAAGAGTGTTATTCTGAGATATAAGAATAAAGAATCAGGAGGAGAATGATATGAGTAAAAAAGGATATAGCAAACCAGGATTGTTTGGTGGATATAATCATTACGATGAATAAGAACTGTAAAGGCGGTACAGATATGGCACAGCAGAAAGAAGGCGATAGTATGGGATTGTTCAAAAAGAAAAACGTTAAAAAATCTTATGATAGAGAATGTATGAAACCAGTAATTCGTGCAAGTATTTGCACAGGTGAGCAGGTGGCAGGATTCAAAGATATGCAGACTGGAAAACTGGAAGAAATCATGCTGATCAAGTCTCCCAAGGATTTAGATGACTTTAAAAATATGTTTGGGATAACAGAAGAAATCGAGAAAGAATACTGAATGAAGATAAATATGCAGAGGGCGGATAAAAACTATAAGGATTTAAAACAAAAACAGAAAAGTGTAATAGCCGATAAAACATACAGTATGTATTCAGATTTTTCTTTATTGCAGGTTACACTTCCGGAGGTACACCATATGGTGTCACCTGGGAAGAAATGGGGCTGAAACCATGGGAAGATTTGGAAGAAAATGAGTAAACAGATAAGCGTAAAAAATCTGGAACTGTATCAAAAAAACAGCAAGACGTACGCTTATGTCCATGCGGTATAAAACAGGATTATATCCTATGGAC
Source organism: Blautia sp. DFI.1.216 (assembly GCF_020594215.1). Classification (NCBI taxonomy): domain Bacteria; kingdom Bacillati; phylum Bacillota; class Clostridia; order Lachnospirales; family Lachnospiraceae; genus Blautia; species Blautia sp. DFI.1.216. The sequence continues at coordinate 883 of NZ_JAJDML010000104.1, read as the reverse complement.
GTGGTGCTTTGCCAAAACTGATAGAAAAATCAACGGAGGTTAAATTAAATGAAAGTAATGCTTGTTAACGGAAGCAGTCATCTGCATGGAACAACAATGACAGCTTTGGAAGAAATGATAAAGGTATTTCATTCAGAAGAAGTAGAGACAGAGGTTGTTCAGCTTGGAGGAAAGCCTATAGCAGATTGTCTTCAATGTAATGTCTGTCAAAAAACAGGAAAGTGTGTGATTAAAGATGATGGCGTAAATGAATTTGTTGAAAAGGCTAAAATAGCAGATGGCTTTGTATTTGCAACACCAGTATATTTTGCACATCCAAGTGGACGTATTTATGATTTTTTGGACAGAGTTTTTTACAGTGCCGGAGGTTATGACGCCTTCAAATTTAAACCGGGTGCTGCTGTTGCAGTAGCAAGAAGAGGAGGAACCACGGCAGCTCTTGATGGGATCAATAAATATTTTGGGATTGCACAGATGCCAGTCGCCGGTTCTACCTATTGGAACATGGTACATGGTCTTTACGGAGAAGAAGCTTCTCAGGATGAAGAAGGTATGCAGACCATGCGGAATCTTGCACGAAACATGATTTGGATGATGCGCTGTTTTAAACTTGGAAGAGAGAGCGGTATTTTGTATCCGGAAACAGAAACTGATGCTTGTACCAATTTTATTAAACGAAGTGATACGTTACGTTAAGCCGATGGCTTTAACATAATATATAGCAAGAATTCTTCTTCCTCTATAGGTGGGAGATAAATTGCAAAAAAACAGAAAAGAACACTTGTTCTGCAATGCGATTCATGGTATAATAGAATCAGTCGATAAGGCAAAAGATCAAAAAAGGACTGTTTTTATGGAAAAAATAGATCACAATGCACATTCA
>NZ_JAJDML010000103.1:0-3826 GCF_020594215.1 Blautia sp. DFI.1.216 | reverse complement strand
ATTTGCGCGTCTAACTCATCACTAAGTAACGAGAATGCGACGCGCAATTATTCAATTAAACTTCCTATCGAAAGCACAAGATATTTTCTTGTCTATAAATAATATACCGCATATGAGACGGTTTGTCCATGCGTTTTTGACTGGCAAATTGGTTAATTCAAAGTAGTAATATTATTATTATGGAAATCTGAAAATAATTTTTCAAATACGGACATAACCGGTGGATGGACCTGCACCGACCTTTGCGATATACCCACTCTTAACTAAATCTGTCAGTGTTCTTTCCACGGTAACCTTACTTATGTCAGGGCATAGTTCCATAATTTCCTTCTTCGTTATCTTACCAACCTTATTATCAATCACCGCCTTAATTCTATCCGGCTTGGAAAGATTATGGTACTTCAAATGTTCTACACGGCTTTCAAATTCATTGTATGCTTTCAGCATAATACCTAAATAATACTTAACAAAAGGCTCATAGCTGTTTTCGCCCTCATGCCAGCCAGTAGAACTTGCTTGAAGGGCTTCATAATATGTTTCTTTTGTCTTTTCAATCAGCATTTCCATACTGACATATTTTCCAACGATATATCCCGCCTTATAAAAAAGCAGTAAAGTGAGCAAACGGCTCATCCTACCATTTCCGTCATTGAAAGGATGGATGCACAGAAAGTCCAGAATGAACATAGGAATCAAAACCAGTTTATCAATGCGGTCAGCTTCCCATGCTTCAAGGAAACGAGCGCAAAGTTCGTCTATTGCTTCTGCAGTCTGAAAAGCTGGAACGGGAATAAAACGAGCTTTCTGGTGTCCCTCGGCATCGGTTTCTGCAATTACATTGTCTGAATTCTTATAGGTACCACCGATGTTTCCTTGGGAATAAGAATATAAATCACGATGTAACTGTAAAATAATGTTTGGTCTTGGAGTGATATATTCATAACTTTCGTGAATCGTAGCCAGCACTTCACGGTAGCCGGCAATTTCCTGTTCAGACCGATTACGTGGCTCTGCTTTCTGACTTACCAGTTCTTCCAAACGTTTATCACTTGTAAATATACCTTCAATTCGGTTAGATGCTCCCGTACTTTGAATTAAAGCAACTTCCAGAAGTGTTTTCAGTTCATCTATGTTTGCTTCCAGAAATAATTCCTGTTTACCTTTATGCTCATGAATACTGCCAACCATCTGAACAATTTCAGGTGTCAGCAACTTCGCAGGATTTGTAATATAATCAAAATTTCTCATTGAAATCTCCTTCATTTTGAATTTATCTCCATCATTTTAACGCTAAATGATGGAGATTTCAATAGATTTGATGGAGATAGATTCTCCATATGCACAATAAATATACTCATTGGGATATAGAATTCATTACTTCATCGTCTTCGCCAACGAATTGAGTAATGCCCGCATCTCTGGATTAGCCAATACTTTTGCCAGAAGTTCCGGATCGACTTCATCCAATGCATTCAACGATTCTTTTCTTATACGCTGTGATTCTTTGTTGATGAAGACATATGCACGGTTTTCTTCAATTGCCTCAGGAGAGATATCTACACAATCCCAGGTAAGACCAAGCAGCTCACCAAGTCGCAGGGAACATGAGAAAGATAGATTAATTGCGAGCTTTAATCGTTCATCTTCACAGACACTGAGCGCATACATCAATGTATCCGCTGTCCAGATGTCTCTTTTTTGGGATTTATGTTTTGGTACAGTTGCATGAATGCAGGGATTTTTCTCCATCAATTCCCATTTCACTGCCTGCTCAAAACAGTTTCTAAGCAGCTTATTAATATCTCTGATGGTACTGGCCGATACAAGTTCATTTTTACTTGTTTTATTTAATGGATTGATAACAGCACGCCTCTTCAAAAGACTCTGATAATATCTTTCGATGAATCTGGTATTGATTTCTGACAGCTTTGCATCACCAATGATCGGAAGAATATAGTTGTTGATAAGAGAGACATTTCCTTCATACGTAGAAAGCGCCCAGTTTTCTTTTCCATACAGTGCAACATATTCTGTAATGAGCTCGTCCAGTGTTTTGCATTTGCGGACGACAAATGATCCCATCTCTTTTTTATATTCAATTTCTTTTTTTCTTCTTTTAGCTTCGGCTTTTGTTTCATAGGTTTCCCATTTCTGTTTTCTCTCGCCTTTTTCATTCGTATAAGAATAGATTACATTGAATTTTCCGTTTCGTTCTCTTATTGATGCCATATTATTGCATACTCCTTTCCAAATCTCTTTGCTCCATCCAGTCCTCAAATTCATCCCGACGGATCCTAACTCGACTGCCAACTTTTATTACTGTGAACTTTCCTTTATCCGCCCACTTGTTGATCATGCTTCTGCTGACCTTTGCCAGATAGGAAGCTTCATCAAAAGTAAGATACTTTATATTTCCATTGCTTCCTCGTATTCCGGTCTGTGATAATTTCTTCCGCCGGAAATTAGCCAGGGCAATATTTTGTTCCTGTGCAAGTTCTTCATAATCATTCGATGGATCCAGCATATACCGATCCTGACCTTCCAGGAATTTTTGAAAACTCTCTTTTGTGATCCTTTTCTTTTCTGCAATCACAATGAATTCAAAAAAATGACTATACTTTGGATTATCAAGAATTGTATATACTGCGCTTCTGGTTGTTCCAAGCAGCTGTGCCATCTCAGGCATCGTAATTGTTGCATCTTCCAGAAGAGCGTCTTTTTTTCTGTCTTCCTTTGTTCGATACTGGGACTGGCTTTTATACCAATTCTGAAAAGATTCTTTTGGTATTCGTTTCCAGTAATCGACAATAACAGCTTCCATTTGATTTTTCTTGAGTAAATCATAAACAAGATATTCATCAACACCCAACAGATCCGCGACTTCCTTAACAGAATAGGACCAGGATTTCAATTCTTTCCCGGGTTTTTCTCCGGTAACTTTATGATATTTAATCTGATTGGCGTACCATTTTTCAAAGCTAGCAATGTTGATTCGTATCTTTCCGGCAATCTCTTTTGATTCAAAAACATTTTTATGAACCAGCCAGTATCGATCTGTCTTTTTTAATCCCAACAGCTTTCCCATTTCCGGCACGGTCATCCAGGTTCTCTTTTGCGTTGGACGACGTTTGTAAGGACTGTCCTCTGATATCTTCGAAATGATTTCTGCAACATCATCCATTTCCGGAACTTCTTTTTGTTTCATAATTGCTGTTGCCATTTATTCTTCACTTCCTGTCTTTTTTAGTGTTAGTGTTTTTTCTTATATCATATCTCAAATCCAGATAAAAATTTAGGATGTCGATTGCAGACAAAATCTGCCAGATCAACACCCTGTTTTTTACTGTTCCAAGTTATCGAGCCAGTCATCGAAACTCTTCTTAGAGATGCGATACTTTCCGCCATCCAACTGGATCCACCGGAATTCCTTTTTCTTCAAAAGGTTATAAATAGTAGGTCTGCTGACTCCTAAGATTTCCTGTAACTCTTGAACTGTATAACATCTTTTCTCTGACATTTCTTTATCCTCTTTTCCTTGAAATATGAAAGAAAAATTATCCCTTCATATAACGAAACGCTCAGAGCATGTTTTACAGTGGTCAAAAGCAAATTTTTTTACTTTTTTTCTTGCGAGTTTTTTTAATGCAACTCGTAAGAAACTCGTAACATTAGATTTTTACATTTTTCATGAAATTAAGTAAAGAAAAAGAGCATATGGAATTGAATCCATACACTCTATGATTACTGAAACTTTATTTCATTTTTAATTCAACAAACTGTTAAGGAAACAATCGGAGTTGGTGTAAACGAAAAAGCAGCCTTGAGT
>NZ_JAJDML010000102.1:0-4052 GCF_020594215.1 Blautia sp. DFI.1.216 | reverse complement strand
TGTCATCAGTTTCAAAATCTCCTTATCATCATCACACTAACTGGCGGTCTTTCAGACCAGTTCGCTTTCCCCATGATTTTGATGGGAAGCAATTACTTACTACAACTTGCAGAAGCGGATATCCAAAAGGCATTGTGGGAGCTGCCTTTGCTGACCGAAATCCATCTTCTTATGTAAAACCTGCAGGAATATAAAGGGAAAGTGACTATCCCTGCCGGTTAATAATCCAAATAATATCGTCTATACCAATCTCTCCTTATGCTGTTTTTCTCTCCATAAACCATTTATCCACTTCGTAAAACAAGTGGCTTTCCTGCCCCTGTATCATACAGGTGTACATCACTCCTACACCGCCTGCCTTTCTGCTGGCGCATCGCTCAATTTTCAAAATTCTGTCAATACTATATTTTCTTCCATCCTCCCATGTAAAAAATATGGGAACCAGCCGTCCGTCTTTCCGGAACTCTGCCACTACATCTACATATACTTTGTTCATGCCGACACCTCACTATAAAATCTCGATTGCTCTTGGCGATGCCGGGATTCTGCGGATATATCCATTTTGCTCCAACTGCTTGATTCTGGAAAAAGCAGATGATGTTGATCTTACTCCGATCAGTTTTCCAAATTCCCGGACTGTCGGCGGGTATCCATGCTCCTTCGTATAATTCAAAATACACTGATAACTTTCTTTCTGTTTTCTGGTTAATACTTTTTTCAAATCTATCCCTCCAATTACCCATGAAAATAACTGTGTGGATGGACCGTGTGCGTACCAGCGTCTAAGTGGGATAAGACTTTATTCTGATACATTGCCGCTCGCTGTATACTGAAATATCCAAACCGTCGTCTAATCTCATCTACAGTACGATCCAGCTTCTCTAACTGCTGCAATCCTTTGATTGGCAGGTAAGACGCTTCAACCGGAATTAGTACTTCATCTGATGCAGCCAGTGCATTGATTGTGATCATTCCCAATGATGGCATACAATCAATGATAATTGCATCATATTGATCCTTGATACCATATAAAATCTGTTTCAATACATATTCCCTGCTCATTGCATTTACCAACTGTACTTCCGTACCTGCCAGTCCAATGTTAGAACAGATAATGTCTATTCCTTCTGCCTGATGCCTGATATAACAGTCTGAAGGAATATCTTCATCTTTCATTACTGTATCCATAAGAGCTGTAAGTGTTTCATTACTTTCATCACAATCACGATATCCAAATCCTGCGGATACATCAGACTGTGGATCGGCATCAACGATTAACACTTTCATATTCTTTTGTGCTAATCCTACTGCTAAATTAGCTGTACATGCTGATTTTCCCGTTCCCCCTTTTTGGTTTACAATAGAAATTACTTTTGCCATAATCTTTCCCTTCTTTCTTGTTAAATAAAAAGACTGAATCAGACAGCTGAGATATAAATCTCATGCGAGCTAATTCAGTCCAAAACATATTTTTATTCAATTATCACCGCTTTCGTGGTATAGTAAATACATCTCAGCAGAGTTCTGAAATTCTATTACTTCTGTACTGTGTTATTTATAAAAGAGAGGCCTTTCCTTCATAAATTCGTTGATTGGTTACGAAATTTATTTAGGACTAAATCGCTAGAGCCCTTGTATTATAAGGGGTTCTGCCTTGTGTCATTATAATAACACAAGCACCCCCATTTAAGATATTCATCATCGGTACAGGCATCTGTCTGGTATGGCAGCCGCCAAGATACTGATATAAAGGAACGCGGAGAGCTGCTGCTGCCGCCCTTGCTACTGCCAGGGATACTCCCAGTGCCGCATTTGCCCCTACATTACTTTTATTGTCTGTGCCGTCTGTTTCTATGATTTTTTTATCAATATAGGACTGATCCAGAGCATTTTCTCCAAGAATTGCTTCTGCCAGCTTTGTATTTACATTCTCCACTGCTTTGCGGACACCAAGTCCGGTGTAGCAGCCTTTTTCTCCGTCACGAAGCTCCACTGCCTCGAACTTTCCTGTGGAAGCTCCCGAAGGGACGATTGCCCTTCCCGTATATCCATTTATCCCGATCACACCTTCTCCTACTGTTACTTCTACTTCCACTGTAGGATTTCCTCTGGAATCAAGTACCTGTCTTGCATGAACCCTTCTCACAGGCAGATAACGTAACATATTAGAACCTCCTGATCATTTTAATAAACCGGTAACTGTTCCATATTTTCACAGTTACAGTTAAACCTCAAGTCAAAATACGTCACTGAGAACGGCGTGAACAGTAACGTAATTTGACTTGTATATCTTTACAACCATATTTTTACCCAATATGCTTCCGGCTATGCATTGTCTATATCCATTATTATTTTCAGAATATTTTATCAATACAAATAATTTTAATATTATCTTTTAAATATTTTTGTAAATTTTCTATTTTCATTCTTGACATTTCATTCTTTATCTGTTATATTAAGTTCATAAAACAAAAGGGATTACGAAAAACAAAAAAGTAAAGGAGTGAGACCACCGAAAACATAATCTTTTCTTCATAATTTAAGAAAGCGAGGTACAGACCACCAGAATAGCAAAGTTTCAAATTCATGACTTATAAGAAAGGCAGGTACGGACCACCAAGAACTTAAGCTTTTAAATCCAACTAAGTTTTATAAGTAGTTCCTATCAAACAAGGAATGTACAGTCCAATGGAAACCTAACGATTTATCTTATTTTGAACGTAACAGTTAAACATTCTAAAGAAGGTACGGTCCAATGGAAATTTAATGATTTACTTTATTTTTAAAGTGACATTCAATCAAAATAAGGAAGGTACAGTCCAATGAAACGTTAACGATTTACCCTATTATAAAACGTAACCGTTCATTTACATGAAGAAGGTACAGTCCAATGAAAACTTAACGATTTACCCTATGAAACTATAAAAGGAAGGTACAGACCAATGGGACAGTAAATTTCATAATTCAAATTCATACAATTTCATAATTTATTTTACAGAAAGTGAGGTATCATCCCTTGGATACAGAATCTTAACAGGAGCCACGATGAAATATAAATCTGTGGCTCTTTTATTTGTCATTCAGCTTCTATAGTTCCCCTCTTTCTCATATATTAAACTAATATCATTCCATTCTGAGGTTAACACTCTCTATGCATCTCAAATACATATCTTCCACTCGGATTTTCTCTTCCAGATTTACCAAGATTTTTCTTCTTTTCTGTGCTTGTGCATTTATAGGTTCCTCTATAGGAAAAATCGTATCGCACAACACTGCCAGACAGACTGCTGCTTCTGCCCAAAGTTCCAACTGGGGACTCAGTTTTCAGGAAGAAGGCAAACGTCCTGTTGGAAATGCAACGATAGAAGAATTGGCTCAGTACAATGCCTTTTTTGCTGAAGATACCGAAGAAAAGAAAATCTATCTCACCTTTGACGCAGGCTTTGAAAATGGAAATACTCCTGCTATTTTGGATGCACTGAAAAAACATCAGGCACCTGCTACATTTTTTGTGGTTGGAAATTTCATTTCGGAAAACAAAGATCTGATCAAACGAATGGAAACGGAAGGGCATATTGTCGGCAATCATACTATGACGCACCCGGATATGTCAAAAATTTCCACAAAAGAATCTTTTCAGAAAGAATTATCCGATGTAGAAAAAATTTACAGGGAAATTACAGGAAAAGAAATGACAAAATTTTACCGCCCCCCACAGGGCATCTACAGTACACAGAATCTGTCTATGGCCAGAGAACTGGGATATCACACATTTTTCTGGAGCCTTGCCTATGTAGACTGGTACCAGGATAACCAGCCAGATCCACAGGAAGCTATTGCAAAACTGACGAAACGGATTCATCCGGGAGCTATTGTACTGCTACACAGCACCTCTTCCACTAATGCACAGATTCTGGATGAACTGTTGGATAAATGGGAAGCGATGGGATATTCCTTTCATTCTCTGAATGAATTATGATCATTTAACATTTTCCGATACTGTTCACACACCACTATCCCGCGAGGTGTTTTGGCATGAATATGCCAAAATC
>NZ_JAJDML010000101.1:0-4301 GCF_020594215.1 Blautia sp. DFI.1.216 | reverse complement strand
AGTCTCCATACTGCTTTTTCGTTTGCACCACCTTCGATTCTTTCCTTAACGATTTGTCTGTTTCATGTTATACACAGTATAATTCCATTTTATAAAATATTCAATTAAAAAGGTATGCGAATATTTTTATTTCCGCATACCCATTATCACTTTATTCTTTTACATATCGAATTAACTCACCAATTTCACATTCAAAATAGTTACATAGTTTACAGATTAAATTTGCATCCAGTCTTTGAAATTCATTTCTGCAATATCTATTGAAATTTGACCTCGGTATGTCAAGTTCCTTACAAATCATATTCTTACTGATACCTTTTTCTTGTAACAGTTCTTCTATTCTTAATTCTAAATGTCCATAATTCATGTTCCGCACCTCTACATAAAGTATATTTATTAAATCTTTATGTAGTAATTCACTATATAGTGAGGTACTATATAGTCAGTCCCTTGTTAATAACACAAAAGAGGTATGTACATGAAAAAGAAAATCATAGCAACAATCACAATGCTCTGTTTACTGACCGTTCTCTATAATTATCTCAGACTGCCGGACTATCATATTACTAACAGCATATCCTTCAGCAGTGCAGATACCAGAGATACTGAATTGACTGTAATTGTTTACAAATGTTGGGAAATTGATGGATTAATCAAAGACATTGAAAACGAACATAACAAAATCAATGGTACGCCTACCACCTTGGAAATCAAGCTCTATTATCCAACTTATTACTTGCACAATAATAGCAAGCCATTCCGAACTACAACCATTGAATATAATAAAAAAGAATAGCACTCTATTACTGCTTTTGAAGTAGTATCGGCTATTCCCTCTCCTTATATTCTTTTGTTCGTATTTTCGCAAACTAACGTTCCGCAAGGATGCCCAGTACGACGGTTCCTAACAGGGCGGCGGGTCGACTGGGCAAGTGGACGGCTGAGAAGCATTTTCTACTCAACGACATATTTAACGTTTGATTCTCTCCGTCCCTCATATTTCTCCTGTGCCAACAGTTTATCAAGAAATTCTGACACTTCTTCCATGTCTTCACTGTCTATCAAATCCAGTTTTAACAATACATCAAGGTCTGTCTGATTCTTCGGTTGTATTGAGATCGGCTGAGATGTATCCACAACCACTTTCAACTGTTTTGTCTTATTTGCTGTTTCAATATCCGTAGTTAATCCCATAACGTGGCTTTTACTCACGCCGAATATCTGTGATAATTTTTCCCATATAGATTCATCTCTCGGCGTTCCGTTTCCATTTTCATAGTTCGTAAGCATACTTTGTGAAATGCCTAATTCTTTTGCAAGTTCCGCAACGGTTATATTCTTTTCTTTCCGCAATTCTTTTATTTTATTCATAGCGAACCTCCTTTACAAGCACATTATATTTCATCAAATTTTCCCTGTCAATCTTTTTATCGGATATTCAGATATTTTCTATTGACATTCTGCATTTCTTGTTTTATCATAAGATTATCTTAATATCTGATAATCAGATATCTATAAGGAGGTGAAACGATGATTAGAGGAAATGACTTTATTTTAAATCCAGACAAACTGCAAGAGGAATTTCAGTTAGTAGAAGTTTCTGACTGGGTAGACTTTTCTACAAAAGAAAAATTAGGATTCTACTATACAGTTCTTCTTCCAAAATTAAAGTTTGAAAAAGTCAAAGTAGGCATTAAAGCTAACACTGCGATTGTTACCAACGAAGAACTTGAACAAAAAGGGCAGATTCCAGTCTCATTTGATGGATTACATACTTGGGCTAGTCTCTATAATGGACGTCTTTCTGTCAAAGCAGAAGCTTCCAATATCAGAAAAGTGGGAATGAAATAATTTCCCTACTATGTCAGCCAGTCAGTACCGGACAACGTCATAGGTGCTGAACTGGCTGACCTCTATACTTGATATATAAAACAACATCTTCCGAAAACAATCGGAACATTCATTACAAAAATTGGGATATGAGGTGAGATTCGTGAGCAAAACAAAAGAGTGTTTTGCATACAATACGAAAATCATTGAAACTCCTACTACAAAAGAAGTATATATTTACGAAAACCCTATTTTTATTCACTCGAAAGAAAAGGCAGATTTAACAGACACAAGTAACCGAAAAAAATTTGATGAAATGTCAGCTCATAAGCAATATGACAGTTTAAAACGCAAGCAGAAGCATTACGAACAGGCTCGTTGGGATATTGCCCGTATTGTTGACTGCAACTTTGATAACAAAACAAAATTTGTAACGCTGACATTTAAAGAAAACATTCAGGAAATCCTGATAACTAACCGAGAATTTAAGTATTTTATCCAGCGATTAAATTATTATTTGTACCATACCAAAACCCAGTTATTAAAATACCTTGCAACGTGGGAGAAACAGAAGCGTGGAGCAATCCATTATCATGTTATTTTCTTTGATTTTCCGTATATAGCAAAAGAAAAATTACAGAATTTATGGTCACATGGATTTATTAAAATCAATCGCATTGATGTAGACAGCAAAGAAAACAGAGGTCGTTATCTTAGCAAGTATTTTGGAAAAGACCTTGATTTGAAGGAACATAAGAAAAAAGCCTTTTTTAAATCTCAAAATCTGAAAGTTCCACACGAAACAAAAGTCATGCTGACCGAAGACATTTTACATGACTTACAAAAAGAAAATATCGTCTTTCAGAAAGAATACACAAGGCAAATTTACGATACCAACGCTTTCTTATCTACTGGTTCATGCTTAAAGGACAGCAGTGTTATCTACATCAAAATTAAAAAAGAAAATCCTTGCGTAAAGGGGGAATCTTATGGATAATCCCGTTACGTTTTCAGATATAACATTATTGAATACGTTAGCCACCTGTGCTAACATGACCACAGATGAAGTCTTCAAAGATTTTAAAATTATGGCAAATAAAAAAATCTTGAAGAATCACAAATATGAAATTTATTACTCGGAATCAGAAAAAAGCTGGCGTACTTATTTACCCGATGAAACCAAATCTAACAAACGCCGTCCTGTTAAGAGGAAGAGTAAAGAGAACCTTGAAAAAGAAATCATCAGATTTTATATCGAAAAGCAGAAAGCTGAAAACCGTCAGAATGTCACACTGGAAGAATTATATGCTGAATGGCTTTTGTATAAAAGAGATTATACTTCCGTAAAAGCAAAAACAATTCAAGAGTATGTATCTGAATGGAATAGATTTTTCAAAGATACAGAACTTGTTAAAATGAAGATAGGCGAAATCAAACCAATCACGCTTATCCGCTTTTTCAGAGAAGCTACAAAAGACCGGCAGTTCACGCACAAGCGAGTCAGTAATGCCCGTTCTGTTTTGAATGGAATAATGAGTTATGCGATCGAAGAAGAAATTATATCACATAATCCTGTCTCTGATGTGAATTTCAAACAGTTTACCTATAAGCCAGTAGAAGTACAAAGTGACAATGTATTTTCCCGTGATGATACGCATAAGTTATTAAATTATCTTCGGTGTATCATAGAGCCATATTCTCTTGCAATACAGTTATCTTTCTATCTGTTTATCCGTGTTGGAGAAACAAAAGCTATCCGTTGGGAAGATATTGACTACAATAACAGGCTTGTATATCTTCACAGACAGGCGACCTGTGAACGTACATTGAATGATGATTTAACATTCTCAAGCCGAAAAGTAAAAGTAGTAAATCAAATGAAAGGAAATACTTCTCATGGATTCCGTAAACAGTTCCTTACAGACGAAGCACTTAAAATTCTTCACAAAGCAAAGGAATTAAATCCAAATGGAATATATGTTTTTGAACCTAACGGTGAGATTATGACAACAGACAGCTTTAACCGCCGATTGAAGAAATATTGCAAAGAAGCCGGTGTTCCTTATCATTCCAGTCATAAAATCCGCTTTTACAATGCTTCAACAGCTTTTGACGGAAATAATCTTACAACCCTTAGTTATTTAATGGGACATAGTGAGACAGCTACAACATTGCATTACTTGCGGAATGTCAATAAGAGGAAGAATGACAGGCTTGCTTTTCAGAATCTTGGTATTTCATCATAAAGTGTTCAAAGGTGTTCAAACTTTTAGAAACAAAAAAATAAGAGAAACGCTGTAAATTCAACGTTTCTCCTACTTTTCACTAATGCCGCAGACCGGAATCGAACCGGTACGGGTATCACTACCCACGGGATTTTAAGTCCCGGGCGTCTGCCAGTTCCGCCACTGCGGCATATGGAACCTATAGGGCTCGAACCTATGACCCTCTGCTTGTAAGGCAGATGCTCT
>NZ_JAJDML010000100.1:0-4339 GCF_020594215.1 Blautia sp. DFI.1.216 | reverse complement strand
GCTGTTGCCAGTAACTACTACTTAGGTCTGCATATCCTATCGGGTCGCCTGCATGATATATCTGGTTATTCCCTACATAAATTGCAACGTGCGTTACATAAGTACCAGCGTTATAGGTAGAATGGAAAAACACCAAGTCCCCAGCCTTTGCCTGCGAAAGCGGAAGATGTTGGGTAGCGTCATATTGTGCTTGTGCTGTTCTCGGTAAGGAGATACCAGCTTTTCCATAACACCATTGCGTCAGTCCCGAGCAGTCAAAGGAAGTGTTGGGATTGCTACCGCCATACACATATTTCCAGCCTTGATATTTTAACGCTTCATTCATTACCTTTTGTGCCAGCTCTCCCGATACCTGCGGAACAGTTAAATACTGATTGACTAATTCCACATAGAACATATTTCCATAGCCATACCGCCAGCCCCCGTTCTTTGCAACGGCTATCGGGTTGGTGTAGGTTACTTTCTTTCCACCCGATTTCTCACGGGCGAAGCTCTCTGCAAGATTAAAGGTATATTTCTTTCCTTTTCCTGCCACATATCCCACATAACCACCGCCATAATTATAGGACTGTATCGCTACATTCAAGTCGTCGATACCTTGATTTTGGCAGGAAGAAAGCAGGGACGCAAAATATTTACACCCCTGCTTGATTGAACTTTCGGTATCTAAAGAGTTGGGTGGTAGTCCCAAACTTTCCGAACTCTGCATAACATCTTCTGCCGTACCGCCACTTTCTACTTGAATGATAGCAAGTAGCACATTGACATACTCGGAGATACCGTTTTCTCTGGCGTATTTTTCCACCATAGGCTGATGTTTCAAAACTTCTGCGGATAAATTCATAACCGTAATGCCAGAAGAAAAGTTGCTGTTTTCGTCGTCGCTGTCCGCACTAATGAGGACACCAAAGAACAGCACCAGAGAAAAGAGGATAGGAAACAGACTGCCAATAAGAGCGATATGTTTCAGTTTCATTTTTTCTTCTGTCCTTTCTTCATTACAAGGTTACGGTTCTTTTCGGTATGTTCCGTTGTACGCTTTGATTGTTCAAAGGTCTGTGCCTTTGTGGTACGCTCTGCTTTGTAATTCTGGTGTGTTTCCTGCGATACCACTTTTTCTACATTCTGCCTATGTGCTGGCTGTATAGGCTGGGACGCTTTTCTATCAGAAGCACCAGAAGATAACGGACGCTCTTTGATAACACTTGTCTTGACTGGCTCGCTTGCTTTTGAAGTGGTCGCTGTGGCAGGGCGTTTGATTTCCTGCGTTTTTTCTGTACTCGGCTTTGGAATGGTTGAAGCTGTGGCTGGTCGCTCATGGGGACGGGTAGCTCCCGTTGTCGCTGATCCGTCAGCCTTTCGCTGTGCCTGCCTAGCTTCTTGTGCTTTTTGAAGCTCCATACGCTTGTCAGCGATATTTTGTCTATGCTGTTCCTGCTTTTCCAATCGTCCCGTCTGTCTGGACTTCTGTTCCTGCACCATGCCACGCTTGAAATCTGATACGCTGGACTTTGCCTTTTCCTTTGCGGAATATACCGCATAAGCGGTCTGTGTCGGCATATCCTTGATGTTTTCTTTGACAGCATTTGCCTTGTCTTTCACTTTATTTTTCGTATCTAAGACAGCACCCACCTTTGAGCCTGCTCGCTGTCCCATGCTGGAAGTGGTATTGCCCCGATTTTCTTTAGAAGCTGTATTTTTTCTTTCCGCTCGTTTGCCAGCAACGGCACTTCCAGCCACCGCACCAGCCACACCACCCGAAATACCGCCAGCACTTACTGCCCTTGCAATACGGTGTTCCATACGCCTAGCCCTATGTCGCATAAACAGATACGGTCTGCGGAAAATCCTGCGTCCCATGCTTTGACTGTCGTTAGCATTCAAAGAGAACATACTCATTAAGTCGCCCAGCTTCATGTAGATACCAGCGAAACACACTATCTGCAAGAACGCCACCATGAAAAACGGATAGTCCGTAGATATGTTATAAAACATACTGGAAATACTGAACGCCACCGTTACAATGAGCGTTATTCCTGCCCGTGTCATTATGGTATTAAATACCCTTACGATTGCCTGCTTTGCCATGCTTTCATAGCTCGGTATCATAGAGAGCAAGAAACTAATAGGCAGGAACATAGCGAAGATAATAAAAAGTATCTGGCTAAATAACATCATGCCCGTAAGCAAGAATACAAATATCGTGATACCTAAGTTGAAGAACAAGAGGAAGAACACCATACCTAAACGGTTTACCACCTGCGGTATCGTCAGATTGTTATTGTCGTTATCCTCGATTTCTGTTTTCACGACTTCCTCTCTGGTCTTGCCGTCCTCGTCCTCTGGGCTTGCCGATACGAGAGCTTCCACACGGTCTGTCCCGATTTCCTCTGCGTTGCTGTTCCCGAATTGTAAGAGTAACCACGGCTGTTCCACTTGAATGGAAAATAAGCTGTCCCGTATCAAGTCCACGCTGTCCTTGCCCTCGCTGTCAGAGTTGGGGAGCATGATTTTTGTTCCCAAGTCAAGTGAAGCGGTACTGATGTCTGATGAAAACTCATTTATCTTTTTGATGTAATCGGGAGCATAGGCAATAAATGAAGCAGACAACACGAATACCACCACAAAGTTGATAACGGCGTGAAGTGCTTTGCTTGTTTCCCGTTTTATCAGTCCCGTATAGGCAACATAAAGTCCCACCACTAAGATAATGAGAAGCAGAAAACCAACATAGAAGCCAGAGCTGGAAAAACCGTTTGCCGTAACACCTGCAAGGGTCTGTATGCTCTTTCCGATACTGTCTGCCATATCGTTAATGAAGTCTAATTTATAGGCTTCCTGCACCACATAGCCCGTGGCATTGCTCAAATAAAGGCTTATCGTCCAGACAAAGTTGGTAATGCAGTAAAGCCCGTACTGTACCGATTTTCCAATCCCGTCCAGCCAGTTCCACGGAAGCCACGACCAGCTATTATCTACATAAAAATCAAGCTGGTAGTTGGAAAGGGGATATTTTGAGTAAAGATTTTCTGTGTTTATGGTATCGTCCACAAGCCCCGTCGCATGAGCCACCGTCCCCAGAAGTGAAAGCAGGATAAGGGAGAGTGCCACGACAAACAGAGCCATTTTGAGAAAGTGGAAAATCTTCTTTTTTGTGAACGCACCTTTTATCCTTTCTTTCATCACTCCACCTCATTTCTCTGTACGGGCGGTCTGGTATCAAAGGCGTGTAGCAGTTCTTCAAAGACGGGATGTATCTGTACTACACCCACACGCCCGTATAAGTCCTGCAATAAGCATTGTCCGTTCTCCAAATCACGCAAGCGTTTCTGGTTGTTCTCGTCGTCCTTGTCGATACCGAAAAACTCTAAGGTCTGCTTTATCTCGTTTATATCTGTGCTTCTAAAGGCAAACTTCAAGCCGATATTGTTTTTCAGACTTTCCTTTGCCACGTCCCCAGAAGATTGTGTAACGAAATACACGCCTGCCTGCATAGCTCGTCCAGCACGAACCAGCTTGTTAGAGAGCGTTTCTCCTTGTGCCACATTTAAGAACGCCCACGCTTCGTCAAGGTCTACAATCTTAAAAATGCTTCTGTCCGAATGGATAAAATCAAGGGCAAAGGTACTAATCACAATCAGCATAGACACCGACAATAATTCAATGGTCGTGTATTCCTCAAAAGTGGTATCTTTATCTGGCAGTACAAGGTCGGCTACTTGAATGATATTGAGCTGATTATCCAGACTGATAGCATTTTCTACCGTACCGTCCGAAAACAGCAGGTGTGCAAAATCATAGTCCGTAAAACTGTCGATATGGTCTGCGATATTTCTTGATACTGGTGTATCTTCTTTTCGCAATTCTTCAATGACGTGTAACAGTCCTCCTTTTTCGCTTTGGGTAACGGAACGCACCGCCTTACGAAGTACGGGGAATTTTTCGCCGTCCCTAGAAGAAATACCCGTAAGGAATGTCAAGATGTCGATTGCCAGACTTTCAGCGTCTTTTACATTCTTCATAATCACGAATGGGTCAAGAAGTCCTGCATTGTCCTTGTCGCTGGTAAGGTTTACGATATTGATTTCATGGGCGATTTCTGGGAGTGTTTCTTTCCAGTTGCCTCTCTCGGCTTTGGGGTCTAAAATGACTGCTTGACCGCCAAACAGCACCGCATAATATACCAGAAGATTGTTACAGAACGATTTTCCACCGCCAAGCGAACCGACAAAAGCAGAAGCTAAAGCGTTGGTAACTGTGCCTTTCACACCTTGACTGGCAAGGGACGGTTGCAGGTACACATTTCTTCCCGTATCAACGGAATAGCCCATATAGATAC
>NZ_JAJDML010000010.1:0-95866 GCF_020594215.1 Blautia sp. DFI.1.216 | reverse complement strand
GGCAATCTGGAATGAATTTTGGCTACGTTACTGTGAACGGAGTGAACAGTAACGTCTTTTTTTGGAATGTTTCAATTGTATGGTTTACAGACTTGACAAATTATAAAAATACTATATAATACAGAAATGCAAATGAGTTGCAAATGTAAATAAGTTGCAAATACAAATAAAGTGCAAATATAAGGAGAACTATATGTCAGAGATTATATTAGATTCAGTAATAGACAGCATCAAGCTGCTACCCTTTCTTTTTCTTACTTATCTGTTTATGGAATGGCTGGAGCATAAGACAGGTGCGGCAGCACGAAAGAGAATCCGTACAGCCGGAAAATTCGGACCGGTATGGGGTGGACTTCTGGGAGTGATCCCACAGTGTGGATTTTCGGCAGCGGCATCCAGCCTTTTTGCCGGACGTGTGATCACAGTGGGAACTTTGATCGCGGTGTATCTGTCTACTTCAGATGAAATGTTTCCGATCATGATCTCCAATGCAGTTCCTGTAGTTACAATTGTGAAAATCCTGACCTGCAAAGCGGTGATCGGAATACTTTCCGGCCTGGTGCTGGAGTATGTTTACACACATATTCTGAAGAAACAGGAACCTGATGTGGATATTCATGAAATCTGTGAAGAAGAACGCTGCCATTGTGAACATGGAGTTATTTCTTCAGCAGCATTTCACACATTAAAAGTTTTTGTGTACATTTTCTTGATTTCTCTTGTTTTAAATATTATCATTGGATTAGTCGGAGAAGAGACACTGGCAGGACTTTTTACAGGAACACCGATTGCAGGTGAACTGATCGCAGCTTTAGTGGGACTGATTCCTAACTGCGCTTCTTCTGTAGTAATCACCCAGTTATATCTAGATCATATTATCGGAGCCGGGGCGATGATGGCGGGACTTCTTGTAAATGCAGGAGTTGGGCTTCTGATTCTGTTTCGTTTGAACAGAGACAGGGTTCAGAATCTGAAAATTGTGGGAGTACTTTATGGACTTGGTGTATTCTGGGGAATTATTATTGAATTTGCAGGAATTGTTTTCTGATCAACCGAGTCTGCTCTGTCAGAAGAAGCTGATTTGTTACTGTTCACACATCGCTATCCCGCGAGGTGTTTTGGCATGAATATGCCAAAATCCCGAGACATACAAGCCAAAATTCCATTGCCGCAGGCAATCTGGAATGAATTTTGGCTAAGTTACTGTGAACGGAGTGAACAGTAACGCTGATTTTAGGAGGAATGATAAAATTATGGCAGGAAGCAGTTATGCGACAGCAAGCCGCAGAAAAATACTTGAATATTTGAAAAACAGTAATGACCATACGGTTACAGCTGCTGATGTGGATGAGTATCTGAAGAAACATGACAGTGAGGTAAATATCACAACCATTTACCGCTATCTGGACAAGCTTGCAAAGGATGGAACTGTGATCAAATATGTTGCAGAGAAAGGTTGCCAGGCTGCTTATCAGTATGTAGAACCGGGACGGGGATGTGAACAGCATCTGCACCTGAAGTGTGTAAAATGTGGAAAGATCATTCATCTGGAATGTCATTTTATGGAAGAAATTTCTCATCATATTGAAGAAAGTCATGGATTTACCCTGCAGTGTAAGAATTCTATTTTGTATGGAGTCTGTAAAGAATGTAAAGGCAGTGGCGAAGACTGTTGACTGTTTCTGTCAGATGATGTAAACTGAAATACAACTGTTTGGTCAAATTGACTGCGAAGCAGTATGGTGAAGAGAAAAGACAGCGAAATTGCTGTAAGTACCGGTAAAAATAACAGATAATATATGAAATCATAAAAGAAGGCAATAATGAGAAAACAGAAGAGACAGATGTGTGTAAGAAGAATGTTATTATTTTTTCTGGCGTGTGTATTAATATGTGCAGCACCCCCGTCTGCAGCACAGGCGGCAATAATGCAGACTGCTAAGAATTCAACAGTGCAAAAGAAAAAAACATCCACGAAAACAGTTACAATAGAGACTTCAGGAGGAATTACAAAAAAGAAAGTGAAAAGCGGTGGTTCTGTGATTCTTCCTGTGGAAGTGAATAAGAGGGGATATACATTTCTGGGATGGTCAACAGTTCCCGGACAGACCTGTAATCCAATGTATCAGGCATATCAGAAAATTCAGGTTACGAAAAATATTCATCTTTATCCGGTGAAGTATAAATGGAATCAGGAACCGGATATTTATGCAGGCGGTCTTGCGGACAGTGTGGAGAAATATGATAAGATTATTTTTGTGGGAGATTCCCGCACAGCAATGCTTCGCAGTACTCTGAAGCAGCAATGCAGTTCTGACAGTTTAAAGAAAGTTGGATTTGTATGCAAGACAGGAGAAGGGCTTGACTGGATGAAAAAATACGGAGAAAAGGAACTGCTGAATGAAATAAGCGGGATGGATGATAATGCGAAGCCGGTGGCAGTTATTTTCAATCTGGGAGTAAATGACCTGATCCACAAAAACAGGGAGTCCATCAGTTATGATTCTGTTGCGTCAGACTATGCTTCTTATATGAATGGATTATCCAGAAAGCTGACTGCCAGGAACTGTGAATTATTTTATATGTCTGTGAATCCATGTAATACGGCAATGAAATCCACGCGGAAGGAGTCTGAGATCCGCGGATTTAATAACAGACTCAGACAGAGACTGAACGGGAATTTTACATGGATCAACAGTTATTCTTATCTGATGAGATGTGGTTATACGACTCGCTGTGAATTTCGCGGTTATACAGATGATGGTGTTCATTATTCTATGAGGACTTATAAGAGAATTTATGCATATGCAATAAAACAGATCAGATAATCCTGACTGAAACCCGGAGACAGAATACTGTTCTCCGGGTTATCTGTGTGTATCAGTAAATACGAAAGTTGTAGCTGTGAAAGAGTTAAACAGTTATCAAAGGATCACAAAAGGTAACAGGAGGAGAGAAACATGAGAAGTGAAAACTTCAGAAAAGGAGTTAAGGATGGTATTCCCATAGGACTGGGATATTTTGCTGTATCGTTTACATTTGGCATGATGGCAGTTGCTGATGGACTGAGTATCTGGCAGGCTGTGCTGATCTCATTGACAAACGTGACTTCAGCAGGGCAGTTTGCAGGACTTGAGATCATGGTAATGAGCGGCTCTTACTGGGAGATGGCACTGACACAGCTGATCATTAATCTGAGATATTGTCTGATGTCATTTTCCCTTGCTCAGAAATTCAGAAGAGATGAATCTTTGGTTCACCGCTATATTGCAGCATTTGGTGTGACGGATGAGATTTTCGGGATCAGTGCCAGTCAGCCCGGAAAGGTAAGCGCATTTTATAATTATGGTGCTATGTGTGTGGCAATCCCGGGATGGGTACTTGGAACCCTGGCAGGAGCAATTTCCGGAAATCTTCTTCCGGATTTTATGATGAGTGCACTCAGCGTGGCTATTTACGGTATGTTCCTTGCAATTATTATTCCTCCGGCAAAGCAGAATAAGGCAGTACTGGCAGTTGTCGTGGCAGCAATGCTGATCAGCACTTTGTTTAAAGTGATTCCGTTTCTGTCGGAGGTTTCGTCAGGTTTTGTGATCATTATTACTACACTGATCGTGGCAGGGGCTGCCGCATACTTCTGTCCGATAGAGGATGAGAAAGAGGAGGAGGGTGTTCATGAGTCATAATATTTATATTTACATTCTGGTAATGGCAGCAGTTACATATCTGATCCGTATGCTCCCGCTTGCTCTTTCCAGAAAAGAGATCACAAGTCCGTTTATCAGATCATTTCTGTACTATGTTCCCTACGCATGTCTGGCAGCCATGACATTTCCGGCGATCCTTTTTGCCACAGACAGTGTGATCTCGGCTGCTGTGGGATTTATTGTGGCACTGATCGCGGCATATAAGGAGAAAAGTCTTCTTACAGTTGCGTTATTCGCATGTGCTGCGGTATTTATTGTGGAAAGAATACTGGAATTTGCAGTGTAAAAGTTGATAAAAAACGGATACATAACCACAGCTGAATGGTGTGTATCCGTTTTCTGTTGCGTAATATTGTGACCGGCAGCTGAAGTAGATAAGCTGTCTGTTATTTGCTGCAGTTTCAGACAGTTTTTTATTTCAGAAAGCTTACATCAATTTCACCGTCAAATACTGTGGCAGCCGGGCCTGTCATGTAAACAAGATTCTCCTGTCTGTTCCAGAAAATCTGCAGGTCACCGCCGAGAAGTTTTACAGTGACAGGACTGTCACCGTCTACATGTCCGTTCAGAACAGAAGCGACTGCTACCGCACATGCACCTGTGCCGCAGGCAAGAGTTTCGCCTGAACCGCGTTCCCATACACGCATTTTTACAGTATGTTCATCGATCACTTCTACAAATTCAGTGTTTACACGATCCGGAAATGCAACATGATTCTCGAAAGCCGGGCCGATCTTTTCAATATCCAGATGGTCAATATCATCCATATAAACAATAGCGTGGGGATTTCCCATGGAAACAGCGGTTATGTAATAGATTTTTCCGTTTACATCCAGAGGTTCATTGATAACTTCCTCCTTCTCTGACACTACCGGAATCTGTCTGGCGGTCAGAATCGGAGAACCCATATTTACCTTAACCTGGGATACCTTTCCGTTTTCTACAGTAAGATCCAGATATTTGATGCCGCTTTTTGTAGCAACAGAAATATGTTCTTTGTTTACGATGCCGTAGTCATAGGCATATTTGGCAACACAGCGGATACCGTTTCCGCACATGGCACCCTGGGAACCGTCAAGATTATACATATCCATCTCGCAGTCTGCGATTTTGGATGGCTTGATCAGGATCAGTCCGTCGGAACCGATACCAAAGTGACGGTCACTGACATATCTGGCTACTGCGGAAGGATTTTCCACAGTTTCCTCAAAACAGTTTACATATACGTAATCATTTCCAATACCATGCATTTTTGTAAATTTCATCAGAAAAGCCTCCTTATTTGGTTAAATATTTATACACCTCTTGTATCATATAGAAAAAATGTTATGAAAAAGTGAAAATTACGAATCTTTTACCGGGAAAGTTTTTCTGTGATCTTCATGTAAAAAAAACATTTTGCCCTTCCCGGAACAGTTATGTATTATACATTATATGGAAAATATATCTGTTATTCAAGTTTTACCTTGCATTTTATAGAAAGTATGTTAAAATTAAAAACAAAAATATACAACCGAAACGCATAATTATACGCTGTTGTCTGAAGAAGGTAAAAAGATGGCAGCCGTAGATATACTTTCGGATGCGAGGAGGAAAAAAGATGAAAGATCAAAAGAGATTTGCAGCTCTTGCACTCAGTGCAGTAATGGTATTTTCCATGGCAGGAAGCGTATCCGCAGCTCAGAAAGTTGAATCCAAAGATGATCTTGCAGGAGCAACAATCGGTGTTCAGCTTGGTACAACAGGTGACCTTGATGCATCTGATTATGAGAAAGATGGTTCTACAGTAGAACGTTACAGCAAGGGAAGTGAAGCTGTTCAGGCATTAAAGGCAGGACAAATCGACTGTGTGATCATCGATTCACAGCCGGCTCAGAAATTTGCTGAGAATAATGATGATCTCAAGATTCTGGATGAGCCATTCGAGGAAGAAGAATATGCAATCTGTTTAAAGAAAGGCAATGATGAACTTCTTGACAAGATTAACGGAGCTCTCAAGGATCTGAAAGAGGATGGAACTATCGACAGCATCATGGACAATTACATTGGTGAGGATGCCGGTAAGACTCCATATGAATCACCGGAAGATGTTGACCGTTCCAATGGAACTCTGGTAATGGCTACTAACGCTGAGTTCGAACCATATGAATATCATGAAGGTGATGATATCGTTGGCATCGATGCTGATATCGCTCAGGCAATCTGTGATAAGCTTGGATATGAACTGAAAATTGAAGATATGGAATTCGATTCCATCCTTCCGGCAGTACAGTCCGGCAAAGCAGACTTCGGTGCAGCTGGTATGACTGTAACAGAAGACCGTAAATCAAGCGTTGACTTTACAGATACCTATGCAGATGCAAGCCAGGTAATTATTGTAAAGAAATAAGTATTAAAATAACAAATAACAGAGCTGTTGACGATTTGCCAACAGCTCTCTTTTCGGAACAGAGGTTTTTATGAATAATCCTATGATATTAGCGAGTGTAAAAGAAGATTTTTATCTGAACTTTATTAAAGATGACCGCTATCTCTGGCTTCTGGATGGTCTGAAAACAACTCTTATTATTACAGTATTTGCGGTAATTGTAGGTCTGATCATCGGTTTCCTTGTAGCAATCATCCGTTCTGCGCACGATAAGTCAGGCTCCTTTAAGATCCTCAATGCGATCTGCAGAGTTTATCTGACTGTAATTCGTGGAACACCAACCATGATCCAGCTGTTGATCATGAATTTTGTAATTTTTGGTGCTGTAAGCATTAACAAGATCATTGTAGGCGGACTTGCCTTTGGTATCAACTCAGGTGCCTATGTAGCTGAGATTGTCCGTTCCGGTATCATGTCCATTGACCAGGGACAGACAGAGGCAGGACGAAGCCTTGGCCTGAATTTCAGCCAGACAATGCGACTGATCATTATCCCGCAGGCATTTAAGAATGTACTTCCTGCGCTGGTAAATGAATTTATCGTGCTGATCAAAGAGACATCCATCATCGGTTATATCGGTATGATGGACCTGACAAAAGGAGCTATGCTGATCCAGAGCCGTACATACAATGCGTTCTGGCCTCTGATGGCAGCAGCAGCGATTTACCTTGTGATCGTTGGAATCCTTACATGGGGGATGAATAAACTGGAAAGGAGATTAAGAACCAGTGAGCGATAAGAATGTACTGATCCAGGTAAAGGATCTGAAGAAAGCTTTTGGTACAAATCAGGTTCTCGATGGAATAACAACAGATATCTGTCAGGGAGAAGTAGTAGCCGTCATTGGTCCTTCCGGTTCCGGTAAATCTACTTTCCTGAGATCCCTGAATCTTCTGGAGGTTCCGACAGGCGGACAGATTCTCTTTGAAGGAACTGATATTACAGATCCGAAGGTTGACATTAACAGACACCGTCAGAAGATTGGAATGGTATTCCAGCAGTTTAATCTTTTTCCGCATAAAACGGTAAAACAGAATATTATGCTGGCACCTGTAGAACTGAAGCTGATGACAAAGGATGAAGCTTCAAAGAAGGCGGATGAGCTTCTGGCACGTGTAGGTCTTCCGGACAAAGCCAATGCATATCCGGATATGCTTTCGGGCGGGCAGAAACAGCGTATTGCCATTGCACGTTCTCTTGCCATGAATCCGGATGTGATGCTTTTTGATGAGCCAACTTCCGCACTTGACCCTGAGATGGTAGGTGAGGTTCTGGAATTGATGAAAGAACTTGCGCAGTCAGGTATGACCATGGTTGTAGTTACTCATGAGATGGGATTTGCAAGAGAAGTGGCAACAAGAGTTCTTTTTATTGATGACGGTAAGATACAGGAAGAGAATACTCCGAAAGAATTTTTCGCAAATCCGAAGAATCCTAGACTGAAAGACTTTCTTTCAAAGGTTTTATAAGATGCTGAGAAAATTTAACAGTTTTATAGAAAAATGGATGGCCCTGGTGACACCGACCTGTCTGTTGCTGGGAGTGTGCTTTCCTGATATTGCCAAATGCGGTCTGCCTTATGTGCCGGCCGTATTTGCATTTATGACATTTGCCGGGGCGTTGAAGTCAAGATTTAAAGATGTGGCAAATGTATTCCGACATCCGGGCTCACTGCTTATTATCATGCTTCTGGTCCATGTGGTAATCCCGACAGCAGCCTGCGGGGCAGGCCATCTTTTCTTTGGAAATAACATGGAGCTGATCACCGGAATGGTACTGGAGTTTGCAGTTCCCACTGCAGTGGTAAGTCTGATGTGGGTGACGATTTATGATGGAAACAGTCCTCTGTCGTTGTCTCTGGTAGTGCTGGATACGGTACTGGCACCTTTTCTGATTCCGGCTACGCTGAAGATCCTGCTGGGCTCTGCGGTGACCATAGATTCTGCCAGGATGATGCGGGAACTGATATTTATGGTTGCGCTTCCTGCTGTTGTTGCGATGGTATTAAATCAGATCACAGATGGAAAAGTAATGGAAACATGGCCGGGAAAGCTGGCGCCTTTTTCAAAGCTGGCACTGATATTTGTGGTAACGTCCAATTCTTCCAAAGTAGCACCATATATCCGGGATATGAATATGCAGAGGGTGAAGGTTGCACTGGCAATCCTTGTCCTGGCTGCTTCCGGATATGCACTCGGCTGGTTTGTGGCGTATATCTTCCGAAAGGATCGCAGTACGGCGGTTTCCATGATGTATGGAACCGGGATGCGCAATATCAGCGCAGGAGCGGTGATCGCAGCTGCATATTTTCCGGGTGAAGTTATGTTTCCGGTAATGATCGGAACTCTGTTTCAGCAGGTATTGGCAGCATTGTTCGGAAAGCTTCTGGCACAGAAAAAGGAAAAACAGGAATTTTGTTGAGGTCTGCTGAGGCGTTATAAAGAATATAAAAAGAACTGCCGCATTAGCAATTGAAAAATTGCAATGCGGCAGCTCTTTTTATGAATCTGAAGCTTTTATATATTTCTTCAGTTCTTTGTAGCAGTATTTAATGATCTCTTTACGGGTGATGATGCCGATAAAGTATCCCTGATCATCTACAACCGGAACATAATTCTGGTTGATTGCCTTGTCCAGCAGATCCTCCATGTCAGAATCTGCGTGAACTGCCTTGTATGTTGCTCTTCGTGGGATTGCCATAATGGAAATGCTCTCTGCTTCTTTCAGTCCGGGAACATTTAAGGTTTTCATTCCCCAGAGAAGATCACCCTCGGAAATACTTCCTTTATATTTCCCGTCCAGACTCAGAAGCGGAATACAGGAAAACTTCCTGTGCTCCATTTTCTCAAGAGTCTGACGAAGAGTTTCACTCTCAAATATATATGCTACATCACTTTTAGGTGTTAGAAAAAATAAAATATTCACTTTTGTATTCGCCCCGTTACATTTGTCTGATAAGGCACTCAGATATACATTGTGTATTTACACATCTGTGTGTCTGTGATCTCTGAGTATTCCAGGTTTACGGCTTTTTTACAGAAGCTGTACTCCTTTTGCTGCTGCTTCTTTCATTACTTCTTCCGGCCACAAGGAAGCATGTACTTCACCGATGTGTGCTTTTCTGAGGAAGAACATACAGATACGGGACTGGCCGATGCCGCCGCCGATAGTATATGGAAGTTCTTTGTTAAAGATTGCTTTCTGGAAAGGAAGCTCGCGTCTGTCATCACATCCTGCGATGGTAAGCTGTCTGTCAAGCGCATCCTCGTCAACGCGGATACCCATGGAAGAAAGCTCCAGAGCAATGTCGAGAACAGGATAATAAACAAGGATATCGCCGTTTAATTCCCAGTCATCGTAGTCCGGTGCACGTCCGTCATGACGTTCTCCGTTGGTTAAGGTTTTGCCGACCTGCATAAGGAATACGGCACCTTTTTCCTTGACAATCTTGTATTCACGTTCCTTTGGAGTGAGATCAGGATACATGTCGACCAGTTCCTGAGTGCTGACAAATGCGATCTCTCTCGGAAGGATTTCTTCGATGTAATCGTACTGAACAGCCATGTATTTTTCGGTCTTGCGGAGAACGCTGTAGATAGCACGTACTGTGGAAACAAGTGTGTCCATGTTGCGTTCTTCCTTGCTGATGATCTTTTCCCAGTCCCACTGATCTACGTATACGGAGTGGATATTGTCCAGATCTTCGTCTCTTCTGATCGCGATCATGTCTGTGTAAAGTCCTTCACCATGAGCAAAGCCATATTTCTGTAATGCATATCTCTTCCATTTGGCGAGAGAGTGTACGATCTCAGCATTCTCCGGCTGGCCTTTGATATCAAAGCTTACCGGACGTTCCACGCCGTTTAAGTTATCGTTCAGACCGGATGACGGATTAACGAATACCGGAGCGGAAACACGCAGCAGATTCAGTTTTTGAGCCAGTGTCTGCTGAAAGAAATCTTTCACAGTTTTAATGGCAATCTGGGTATCGTGAAGATTTAAAGATGACTGATACCCGTCAGGAATTTTAATCTGTTCCATGAGTGGATTCCTCCTGTAATTTCTGTATTTGCATATTTTATGGCAAACTGATAAAAAATATTGTTGTTTACTGAATATCCATTATCTTTTCCCACGCTATTATAACAGGAAAATGGTAGTTTGACAATTATTACTGTTCATTTGGAAGTATCTCGCGGGATATTATGGTTACGGAGAACAGAACGAACAGTAACACAATTTCAGCTTTGCAAGATTGGGGCGAAATGTTAAAATAAATGTGTAAATGAATGAAGCGTTAAATTTATATAAAACTTAGGGGGAAGATATATGGGAAAAAGGTGTCAGGTCTGTGATGGACCAATTGTAAACGGCAGGTGTAAATATTGTGGAATGCCATATAGAAATGATATGGAACTGTATCATCTGAACGAAGACCGTTCAGAGCACTATCGTCATGCTTCGGCAAAGGTGAAAAAAGCAATGGCAGAGAACGAGATCCCTTTGTCTGACAGAAATAAAACAGTTCCCAAAGCTGCAAAAACTTCGTCTGCCAGAACACAGACTATTAGAACGCAAAATACAAAAGTACAAACTTCAAGAATACAAACATCAGGGACAAAGAAAACATCAGGTCAGTCGTACAGCGCACAGACTGCCCGTACATACAGCACCGGAAAAAAGACAGCAAAAAGTGAGAAGAAAAAGAGCGGCAAGGCAGGCAAAATTTTCTGGATCATTGTGCTGATTCTGATGGTAATAATAGGTCAGATGGCAGAGAATTGGGATACGATTGGATACAGGATAGAAGAATTTATCTATGATGAGTTTGACATAGATCTCAACAGTATTTTTGATGACAGCAGTTCTGATGAAGTAAATGAGAGTAATAAGAATAATGAAAGTAATGAAAATAATGAAAGTAATGAGAATAACTGGACAGATGACTGGTCTGAGACCATCAGTGCAGTAAAGAACGGACAGGATGAACAGAGGGGCAATCCGGACTGGTATATGTTCACCGGAGAGAATTATATTGTCAGAACGGATGATACTGCATCAGAGATTGGCGATATAGATGCCAGTGACCAGGGGTATGATTTTACAATAGATCCGGGAGAATACAGGATAGTGTCCGGCTGGGAGAAGGTTGCTCTGGAAATCAGAAATTCTTCAGGAAAAGATGAAACTGTAAAATTTGACGAAGCAGACCACGAGGAGAAAATAGAATTACATGCCGGGGATGAGGTATCTGTGGTATCTCTGGATGGTCAAGATAATTATCTTGCCATGTATCAAATTCAGCAATATGACGAATAATTTTTTGCCCCTTTCTTTTTGTCAGAGACTGTGCTATACTTGTTAAACGTACCACATATAGAAAGAATTGTGGTGAATGAAAGAAAAAAATACTATATATTGTATATGGGAGCAAAAGGTATGATATATGTTATAAAGAAAGATGGTACGAGAGAAGAGTTTAATTCACAGAAGATCGTAGCAGCAGTAAATAAGTCGGCAGCCAGAATTTTATACACATTTTCGGATAAAGAGAAGGAATTTATCTGCCAGTTTGCGGAAGAACATGCGGAGGCACTGGGAAAGAATGAGATAGAGATCCAGGAGATGCACAACATCGTAGAGGGAGCACTTGAGAGAGTGAACCCGGCAGTGGCTAAGAGCTACCGCGATTACAGAAATTACAAACTTGACTTTATCCATATGATGGATGATGTATATACCAAGAGTCAGGCAATCCGTTATATTGGTGATAAGAGTAATGCCAATACAGACAGTGCGCTTGTAGCTACAAAGCGAAGTCTGATCTTTAATGAACTGAACAAAGAGCTTTATCGTAAATTTTTTATGAATCGTAATGAACTTCAGGCATGTAAAGATGGTTATATTTATATTCATGACCAGTCTGCACGTCTGGATACCATGAACTGCTGTCTCTTTGATGTGGCATCTGTACTCAGCGGCGGATTTGAGATGGGAAATGTATGGTACAATGAGCCTAAGACACTGGATACTGCGTTTGATGTTATGGGTGATATTATCCTGAGCACTGCTGCACAGCAGTATGGCGGATTCACAGTACCGGAAGTAGACAAGATTCTTGCACCTTATGCACAGAAGAGTTACGATAAATATATCCAGGAATTTATGAAATACTCTGACGAGAGCTGGACAGGACGTGAAGAACGTGCGATCGAGTATGCGCTTGACAAAGTCCGCAGAGATTTTGACCAGGGATGGCAGGGGATTGAGTATAAGCTGAATACAGTCGGATCTTCCAGAGGGGATTATCCATTTGTAACTGTAACTCTTGGACTTGGAATAAAGCAGTTCGAGAAGATGGCAAGTATTTCTCTTCTTGAAGTGCATAAAGGCGGACAGGGTAAGGCAGGACGCAAGAAACCGGTACTCTTCCCGAAAATCGTATTCCTTTATGATGAAAATATCCATGGAAAAGGCAAGATCAGTGAGGATGTATTTGAGGCAGGGGTTGACTGTTCTGCCAAGACTATGTATCCGGACTGGCTGTCCATGTCAGGAAAAGGATATATTTCCAGTATGTACAAGCAGTATGGAAAGGTTATAAGTCCTATGGGATGTCGTGCGTTCTTAAGCCCCTGGTACGAGAGAGGCGGTATGTATCCGGCAGATGATAAGGATGTTCCTGTGTTTGTGGGAAGATTTAACATCGGTGCGGTAAGCCTTCATCTTCCAATGATCCTTGCCAAAGCCAGAGCAGAGAGCAGGGATTTCTACGAAGTGCTGGATTTCTATCTTGAGATGATCCGTAATCTGCATATCCGTACCTATGATTATCTGGGACAGATGCGTGCGTCAACCAACCCGCTGGCATATTGTGAGGGAGGATTTTACGGTGGACATCTGAAACCGAATGAAAAGATTGGCAAGATTCTGAAACCAATGACAGCATCCTTCGGAATCACTGCATTAAATGAACTCCAGGAACTTTACAATGGCAAATCCATTGCTGAAGACGGGCAGTTTGCACTGGATGTGCTGAAATATATCAACAGGAAAGTAAATGAATTTAAAGAGAAAGATGGTTATCTTTATGCAATTTATGGAACACCGGCAGAGAGTTTATGCGGACTGCAGGTGGAACAGTTCCGTAAGATGTATGGCATTGTGAAAGGGGTTTCTGATCGTCCTTATGTAAGCAACAGTTTCCACTGTCATGTGACTGAAGATGTAACTCCGATTGAAAAACAGGATCTGGAGGGACGTTTCTGGGAGTTGTGCAACGGCGGTAAGATTCAGTATGTACGTTATCCGATCGATTATAATCGTGAAGCAATACGCACTCTGATTCGCAGAGCCATGTCTTTGGGATATTATGAGGGAGTAAATCTTTCCCTTGCTTACTGTGATGACTGCGGACATGAGGAACTTGAAATGGACGTGTGTCCGGTCTGCGGTTCCAAGAATCTGACAAAGATTGACCGTATGAACGGATATCTTTCCTACAGCCGTGTGCATGGTGATACTCGTCTGAACGAAGCGAAGATGGCAGAGATTGCGGAACGTAAATCTATGTAATATCAGGTCAGGGGTAAACTTTTGAATCTGACATCATAATATGATAATTAAAAGACATATACCGGCAAGATGATATGTATTGCTCTGGTATATGTCTTTTTGTATTGTCAGATAAAATATAGCAATCCTCTTAAATGTATTATTTACGAGGATTGCTATAGAATCATTTAATGATAGTTCCGGTTTTTTCGAAATATCCATCCTTTGCATGCGCAATATCTGTGATGATCGTTCTTCTGTTATCTCCCTTTTCGATAAAAGAGATTCCGGCTTCGAATTTAGGAAGCATGGAGCCTGGGGCAAACTGATTGTCAGCCATATATTTCTTAGCATCATCTACAGAAATTGTATTAAGATATTCTTCGTTGTCCTGACCGAGGTTCAGACTTACTTTCTCAACACTGGTAAGGATCAGAAGAGTATCTGCATTTAATTCCTGTGCAAGAAGTCCGCTGGAAAGGTCTTTCTCAATGATCGCACTTGCACCATGAAGATCGATTCCCTGTTCCATAACCGGGATTCCGCCGCCGCCTGCTGCGATTACTACCTGGCCCGCATCTACAAGTGTGCGGATTGTTTCAAGCTCTACGATTTTCTGCGGTTTCGGAGCTGCCAGGATTCTTTTATAAGTGCCGTCAGCCAGTTTAGTGACAAAGTTTCCCTTGCTTTCTTCAGTTTCAGCCTCTTCTTCTGTAAGGACACGTCCGATGATCTTCTCAGGTTCAGCGAAAGCATCATCATATGGATCAATGACAACCTGTGTAAGGATAGTAGCTACCGGTTTATAAATACCGCGGGAAATAAGTTCTGCGCGGATTGCGGTCTGGAGGTCATATCCGATATAGCCCTGACTCATTGCCGAACATACGGACATAGGTGCAAATGTATAGTCAGGATGTGTTTTGCCAAATTCATTCATGGCTGTGTGGATCATTCCAACCTGTGGACCGTTACTGTGGGAAATGACTACACGATTTCCGGCTTCTACAAGATCTGCGACAGCTTTGGCTGCTTTTTTTGTAGCGATTTTCTGCTCCGGTAAGGTGGTTCCTAATGCTCTGTGGCCCAGTGCAACTACTGTAATTTTTTCGCTCATGGGAATTACCTCGATTCTTTCATGTTCTGTAAATATGATATCTGCGGGGTGATCTTATATATAAAGATTTTTGAAATTTTTTATCACTGATATCATAAATATTCAATCATATTGATATCCTACATTATAAAAGACTGCCAGTAGAATTGCAATAGAAAATAATCCAAAAAACACCTCGCGGGATATTACCAGTGAACAGTAACAAAAAACAAACAGCTCTCACATTTCTGTGAGAGCTGTTTTGTTTTTTTGAGGGGGGAGATAGAGAGTGGTTTTTCATCTATCCAAGACCTATTATATGGGAAAATTATGTTCAAAGTATGTCGAATTTCTGAAACAATCGGTAAATTTATAAAAGAATTATAAACAAATACGAAAAATAAAAAGTGGTATCTTGTTTTTATAGCATAGACATGCTAAAGTAGATTCATCGGCAACAGCCGTTATCAGTATTCTTATTTTCACGCACCGGTCCGGTGCAAAAATTTCCAATTATTTATTGATAGTCCGGGAGATGGTTTTGAATCCTGAGCAGAAACTCTGAAAATCTTATTTATTGTGCAAAACAGAGAGGAGAGATGCGTATGTCTGTGGATATGAACTTATAATCTCGAAAGATACTGTACCGATATCATTCTGACAGTGGAAGTACCTCAGATGACATAGAATAAAAATTCAGGAGAATGAGAGAATGAAAAAAAGAATATGGAATCAGTTAAAAAAAGCAGTCATGATAACGGCTGCTGTCGGGATTTTGGGAGCAGGAGCAGTATCAGCAGCAGAATTTGAAGCTGCAGAGTTATATGTTCCTGCTGTGGGTTTAAAGCAGAGTGCACAGTGGATCGATGAAGAGAAATTTCAGGCAGAACTGACACTGGAAGTGAGCGGTCTGAAAGAACTGTACAAAAGTCAACAGGAGAATACTGTTTCGGAGAACGGACAGTTGCAGATGGAAAATAGTACATGGGATGGAGAAGTGAGAGAAGCAGAAGCAGCAGAAAATACGACAGATGAAGTGGATTCCGAAAATACAGAGTGTGAATCAGAGAGTGCAGTAATAGATATAGAAGATATAGAAAGCGAAGAATATCGGAAGGCAGAAGAAAACGCAGAAGGATCTGACACAGAAACCGGACAGACACAACAGAGTGAGCAGGAGAACCAAAATGAGATCAGGGAAGATAAAACCAGATATTTTCTGACTGTATATATTTCAGAATATTTTCAGATAAATGCAGAAGTGTTAAAGAATGATCTGCAGGCTGAATCCGTACAGATACAAAATAAGAAAGGTGAGACAACCCAGATTACAAAGCTGACCTGTGAGACTGCACTTTCAGATGCGGAAACAGATATCTTTACCATGAAAGTGCCGGTGTCTCTGCGTGAAGAATATCGTATTTCTTCTGTAAAAACAGATTATCCTCTGTGCCAGGATGCACCGCTTTGCAAAGATTGGGAGGGGACAGGTGCGTATTTCTGGATGAAATCAGGGGATGAAACCCGGACTGTTGCAGAAACTCCTTCAGCTCTGCTTTCCGTACAGGAGGCAAAAACAGGGATCACAGCCCGGTTACAGCAGGAGACGAAAGAGGTACGTGCAGGGCAGAACCTTACTTATATATTGTCTGTAGAGAATACAGGAGAATTACCTCTGGAAAATATAGAGATATCCAGTGTTTTTTCTCAGGATAATATAAAAGCCGAATGGAAACAGGAAGAGGGATTTATTGCAAATGGTATGCAGGGAATTATTTCAGGTCTTAAGGCAGGAGAAATCAGAAATCTTCAGATGACAGTACAGCTTACAGAAGAGCAGGCAGGAGAGCTTATTCATACAGTAACTGTAAAAGCGAAATATCCGGGAAAGGAAGAAAGTATTGGATGTCAGAAATCAGTCGAAACAGAAGTCATTGCATTAAAGGCTGCTTTTGAGGTGGAGAAAACTGCGGACAGAACACAGGCATATCCGGGAGATACGATCACATATCAGATCTGCATCAGGAATACGGGTGAGCGGACACTTCATTCGGTTCTCAGTACAGAAAGATTCCAAAATGCCGGTATTCAGGCAAACTTTGTCAGGAAAGAGGGCGTAACATTAAACAGCACAGGCACACAGGCTCTGATTCCGCAGATCGCACCGGGAGAGGCTTTTGCACTTTACGCCACAGTGACTGTTCCACAATATATGGCAAGTCAGGAATTGATCAATGAGGTAATCGTTACATCTGATGAGACTGGTACACAGGCAATGACATCTAAGGCAAACGTAGAATTAAAGGAAACTGATAATATTGTTACAGTTACGCCGCAACCGGCATCTCTGGCTTCCCAGAATTATGGATATGACTCAAAGTCCGGAAGTGCTTATACTACTGCTTCCAAACCACGTACAGGAGATGAGACAGAAACGGCTTTGTATATTGTACTGGGGATTTTTGCAATCATGTCCGGAGTCAGTGCATTCTGTTACAGGAAGACAAAAAAACAGCAGAAGTAGAGAAACAACGTTGAAACGACAGGGGAGGTGTGCTATTCTTATATAGAATATACGCTTTAGTAAAACACCTCTGCCTGACTTTAAAGAAATTGCGTTACTGTTCACACATCACTATCCCGCGAGGTGTTTTGGCATGAATATGCCAAAATCCCGAGACATACAAGCCAAAATTCCATTGCCGCAAGCAATCTGGAATGAATTTTGGCTAAGTTACAGTGAACGGAGTGAACAGTAACGAAATTGCCGCAGAGGCTGTATGAAATTCAGGCAGGCAGGAAATGATATGGAGGATTAAAATGAAATTAATATCCTTACTGGAAAAGCTGGAATATACATGTCTTCAGGGCAGTACAGACCAGGAAGTAAAAAATGTGGTTTATGATTCCCGGAAAGTAGAAGAGGGCTCTCTTTTTATCTGTATCCGCGGTGCAGTGGTGGATGGCCATAAATTTGTGCCGGATGTAGTTGCAAAAGGAGCAAAGGTTCTGATCGTGGAAGAAGCTGTGGAAGCACCGGAAGATGTGACAGTCATTCTTGTGAAAGATACACGATATGCAATGGCGTTTATTTCTGCCGCATATTTCGGATATCCTGCAGAGAAACTGAAAACAATTGGTATCACAGGAACCAAAGGAAAAACAACCACTACGTATATGGTAAAATCTATTCTGGAAAATGCCGGATATAAAGTGGGACTGATCGGAACCATTGAAGCGATCATCGGTGACAAAGTGATTCCTGCAAAGAACACAACACCGGAGTCTTATGTGATTCAGGAATATTTCCATGAGATGGCAGAAGCCGGCTGTGACTGTGTGGTTATGGAAGTTTCCTCCCAGGGACTGATGCTTCACAGAACTCAGGGATTTGTTTTCGATTTTGGTATCTTTACAAATATTGAGCCGGATCATATCGGACCAAATGAACATAAGGATTTTGATGATTATCTCAGATGCAAGTCCTTACTTCTGAAACAGTGCAAGGTAGGAATTGTAAACAGAGATGATGAACATTTCGAGAAGATTATTGAAGGTCATACATGCAGCCTGGAAACTTATGGATTTTCACCGGAAGCAGACCTTCGTGCGGAAGATGCAAAGCTGGTCGGAGGTAAAGGATATCTGGGTATTTCCTACCATCTGAAAGGACTTCTGGATTTTCATGTGGAGATAGATATTCCCGGTAAATTCAGCATCTACAATTCATTGACAGCAATCGCGATCTGCCGTCATTTTAAGGTTTCGGAAGAAAACATTCTCAAAGCCTTAAAAGTAGCTAAGGTAAAAGGCCGTATCGAAATGGTAAAAGTATCCGATGATTTTACTCTGATGATCGATTACGCGCATAATGCCATGGCTCTGGAGAGTCTTCTGACCACTTTGAAAGAATATCATCCCCACAGACTGGTATGTCTGTTTGGATGCGGAGGCAACAGATCAAAGCTTCGCCGCTATGAGATGGGAGAGGTTTCCGGAAAGCTTGCAGACCTTACCATCATTACCTCTGATAATCCACGTGATGAAGAACCACAGGCGATCATCGATGATATCAAGATCGGTATGGCGAAAACCGATGGAAAATATGTAGAGATTCCGGACAGAAAAGAAGCCATCGCCTATGCGATCCATCATGGAGAGCCGGGGGATATTATAGTTCTGGCAGGTAAGGGACATGAGGATTATCAGGAAATTAAAGGAAAGAAATATCCTATGGATGAACGTGTCCTGATCGCAGATATTCTTGCTGGTAAATAGGTAGCGGGTCAAACAGGAATAAGTTCATGATATATGCTGATATAATA
Source organism: Blautia sp. DFI.1.216 (assembly GCF_020594215.1). Classification (NCBI taxonomy): domain Bacteria; kingdom Bacillati; phylum Bacillota; class Clostridia; order Lachnospirales; family Lachnospiraceae; genus Blautia; species Blautia sp. DFI.1.216. The sequence goes on along the minus strand of NZ_JAJDML010000010.1, from coordinate 76,756 downwards.
ATTGATATTTCCAGTGATAAACTGGACCGGAGTTTTCAATATCGTGTACCGGAAAGGCTGGAGAAGAAAATAAAGGCAGGGATGGTGGCAGCCATCCCTTTTGGAAATGCCGGCCGGGTGCGTAAAGGATATGTGATCGGATTGTCAGATAAACCGAAAATTGCTCCCGAAAAGATTAAAGAAATCAGTGAAATCTGCAGTGGAGAAGAGACTACGGAATCCAGACTGATCGCCCTGGCAGCCTGGATGAGAGAAAATTATGGTTCCACCATGATCCAGGCTCTCAGGACAGTACTTCCTATCCAGGAGAAAATCAAGGCAAAAGAGAAAAAATATATATGCCTGGATATTTCCGAAGAGGCGGGAGCGCAGTTGCTGAAAGAACTTGAACAAACAAGGTTTAAAGCCAGAACAAGACTTCTGAGGGAACTTCTGGAGAAAAAAAGACTGGATTATACACATGCGGCGAAAGAACTGGGGACAACTTCTGCTGTTGTAAAGAAATTTCAGGAGCAGGGGATTATCCGCATAGAATATGATGAGATAATGAGAACTTCACTGAATACAGGTGATATTTCCGGAGAAAGGCGAATGCCGCTTACAGATGAACAGGAAGCGGCAGTAAAGCAGATACAGAGAGAGTGGAAAAAACCATCGCCGAAGCCTGTACTGATCGAGGGAGTGACAGGGAGCGGGAAAACCCAGGTGTATATAAAGCTGATCGAGCAGACGCTTTCTCAGGGAAAAGAAGCAATCGTGCTGATCCCGGAGATTGCTCTGACATATCAGACGGTACGCAGATTTTATGCCAGATTTGGGGATAAAGTATCAGTTATCAATTCCAGACAGTCTCAGGGAGAACGCTATGATCAGTTTAAACGTGCGAAAAAGGGAGAAGTCCAGGTGATGATCGGTCCCAGATCTGCGCTGTTTACGCCATTTGCCAGTCTGGGACTGATCATTATTGATGAAGAACATGAATCAAGCTATAAAAGTGAAAGCACACCCCGTTATCATGCAAGGGAAACTGCAATCAGGAGAGCTGTTTTAGAACATGCAAATGTGGTAATGGGTTCAGCTACTCCATCAGTGGAAGCCTACAGTAAGGCAATGAATGGGGAATATAGTCTGGTCAGGCTGACAACAAGATATGGAAGCAGACCTCTGCCCCGGGTTTCTATCGTAGACCTGCGTGAGGAATTAAAAGCAGGAAACAGGTCTGTACTGAGCAGAGAACTCCGGCAAAAGATGAAAGGCCGGTTTGAGAAAAAAGAACAGGTAATGCTTTTTCTGAACAGAAGAGGATACGCAGGTTTTGTATCCTGCCGGTCCTGTGGACATGTGATGAAGTGTCCGCATTGTGATGTTTCTCTTTCGGAGCATAATAATGAAAGGCTTTTATGTCATTACTGTGGATATGAGACAGGAAAACCCCGGATATGCCCGGTGTGCGGATCGCCTTATATTGGCGGATTTAAGGCAGGAACACAGCAGATCGAGAAGGTAGTGCGGGAAGATTTTCCAGAAGTCAGGACTCTCAGAATGGATTTTGATACAACAAGAACCAAGGGCAGCTATGAAAAGATCCTTGCAGCTTTTGCTGCTCATGAGGCAGATATACTGATCGGAACGCAGATGATCGTTAAGGGGCATGATTTTCCGGATGTCACACTCATGGGAATAGTAGCAGCGGATCTTTCGCTGAATGCAGAGGATTATCGATGTGCGGAACGTACCTTTCAGCTTCTCTGTCAGGCAGTCGGCCGGGGAGGACGGGGGGAAAAACCGGGAGAGGCAGTGATCCAGACCTATCATCCGGATCATTACAGTATTCAGGCGGCGGCAGTGCAGGATTATCAGGCATTCTATGAGGAAGAGATGAGTTACCGTATGCTTCTGGATTATCCGCCTGCGGCACATATGCTGGCAGTTCTGGGTTCAGGTCCGGAAGATGAGAAACTGGTTCAGGCAATGTATTATCTGAAACTTTATATAGAAAGGATATACAGAGAAAATGACCTGCATATCATTGGCCCGGCATATGCGTCAGTTGGAAAAGTTAAGGATATTTACAGACAGGTTATCTATTTAAAACATAAAGATCATAAAACGCTGGTACATATCAAAGACCAGCTGGAGAAATACATAGAGATAAATTCCGGTTTCCGGAAAATATACATACAATTTGATTTCAGTTAATTATGGCAGATTTTTTCAAAATCTCATTACTGAAGTAATCTGCTGCAGAAGGGAAATCCGGAAGGCAGTAATTTCTGAAATCGTGATATAACAATAATCAAGATATCAGGTTAGGGGCAAAATATCTTTTGATTCTAACATCATAATCAAAGAAGAGGAGAATAAAGAAATGGCACTTAGAAAAATCAGATTACAGGGCGACGAAGTACTTGCAAAGGTCAGCAGACCGGTAGAAAAAATGACACCACGTATTCATGATCTGATCGGGGATATGCTTGAAACCATGTATGATGCAATGGGAGTTGGCCTCGCTGCACCACAGGTAGGTATGCTGAAGCGTATTGTTGTGATCGATATAGGAGAGGGTCCTATCGTGCTGATCAATCCTGAAATCCTTGAAACATCAGGCGAACAGACTGGTGATGAAGGATGCTTAAGTGTACCTGGAATGGCTGGTCAGGTAACACGTCCGAACTATGTAAAGGTAAAAGCTCTGGATGAGGATATGAATGAAGTAGAATATGAAGGGGAAGGTCTTCTTGCGCGTGCTTTCTGCCATGAGATCGATCATCTGGACGGACATATGTATACAGAACTGGTAGAAGGAGAACTTCATCAGGTTTCCTATGATGAGGATGAGGAGTGATAATCAAATGAAGATAGTATTTATGGGAACACCGGATTTCGCAGTGCCGTCATTACATGCACTGACAGAAGCCGGATATGCGGTGGCAGCAGTAGTGACCCAGCCTGACAAACCAAAAGGCAGAGGTAAGACATTATTGCCAACACCTGTAAAAGAAGAAGCCGTTATGCACGATATTCCGGTATATCAGCCGGAGAAAGTGAGAAATAACCCTGAATTTCTGGAGATTCTGAAAGAAATCAATCCTGAGATCATAGTTGTTGCTGCATATGGACAGATTATTCCAAAAGAAATCCTGGAGCTTCCGAAATTTGGATGCATCAATATTCATGCGTCTCTTCTTCCGAAATACAGAGGAGCAGCGCCTATCCAGCAGGCTGTGATCGACGGGGAAAAAGTATCAGGTGTAACGATCCAGCAGATGGGAGAAGGTCTTGATACCGGTGATATGATTTCAAAGATAGTAATTCCGATCTCTCCGACAGAAACAGGTGGAAGCCTGTTTGGAAAACTTGCGCAGGCCGGTGCGGATCTGCTGATCAAGACACTTCCATCTATTGAGCAGGGAACTGCGGAGTTTGAAAAACAGCCGGAGGAGAGTCCTACACCTTATGCGGCTATGATCACCAAACAGATGGGACTGATGGATTTCAGAAAATCTGCAGAAGAACTGGAACGCCTTGTACGCGGCCTGAATCCATGGCCAAGTGCTTATACATTTCTTAATGGAAAAACTCTGAAAGTGTGGAAATGTAAAGTCAGCACTGAGAAAACAGATGCTGTTCCGGGAACAATCTTCCTGGCAGATAAAGAGGGGATCCATACAGCATGTGGAGAAGGAGTGCTGATTCTTACAGAGGTACAGCTGGAAGGTAAGAAGCGTATGGAAACAGAAGCCTTTCTCCGGGGATATCACATTGAAAATGGAATTGTTTTTACAGATCATAAGGAGTGATTAGATGTACGGATATTATTATTTTGATCCTACGTATTTACTGCTCATTATCGGAATGGTGCTGTCTTTACTGGCATCTGCAAAGGTAAAGAGTACGTTTTCTGTTTACAGCAGAGTGCGCAGTGCATCGGGGCTTACAGGCGCCGATGCTGCCAGACGGATTCTTCGTATGTCGGGAATTACGGATGTTACGGTAGTACCCATATCCGGCAGCCTGACAGACCACTATGATCCGGGAAGTAAGAAACTGGCACTTTCCCAGGATGTATATGATAAAACATCTGTGGCTGCAATCGGGGTGGCTGCGCATGAATGTGGACATGCTATTCAGCATGCGACTAACTATGTGCCATTGAATCTTCGCTCTGCAATTGTGCCTGTTGCAAACATCGGTTCAACACTTTCCTGGCCATTGTTTCTGGCAGGACTGATTTTCTCAATCCGTCCACTGCTGACTGTTGGAATCATTTTGTTTACATTTGCGGTTCTTTTTCAGCTTGTAACTCTTCCGGTAGAATTCAATGCTTCTTCAAGAGCGTTGAAAATGCTTGGAAGTTCAGGAATGCTTGGAAACGATGAGGTAAAAGGTGCAAGGAAGGTTCTTACAGCGGCAGCACTCACCTATGTTGCAGCACTTGCTTCATCAATCCTGCAGCTTTTAAGACTGATCATACTTGCCGGAGGAAGAGACCGTGACTAATGGAATAAATACAAGAGAACTGATATTACAGATATTACTGGAAATCGAGGAAGAGGGAAAACACAGCCATATCGCTATCCGCAATGCTCTTTCCAAATATCAGTTCCTTCCAAGACAGGAGAGAGCTTTTATTACCAGAGTCTGCGAAGGAACACTGGAATATCGTATTTTAATAGATTATATTATTGATTCATATTCAAAAGTATCTGTAGATAAAATGAAGCCTGTGATCAGGGAAATCCTGAGAAGTGCAGTTTATCAGATCAGGTTTATGGACAGTGTGCCGGACAGCGCAGTGTGTAATGAAGCGGTGAAGCTGGCACAGAGAAAAGGCTTTTACAGCCTGAAACCTTTTGTAAACGGTGTTCTTCGTACGATTGCCAGAGAGTGGAAAAATCTGAAACTTCCTTCAAGGGAAGAAAATCCGGTCAGATATCTGTCTGTCAGATATTCTATGCCGGAAACACTGGTAAACCGTTGGCTTGAGGATTACGGGGAAGAAAAAACAGAAAAGATCCTTACAGATTTTCTCACTGAGAAACCGATTACAGTACGCTGCAGAACTCATAAATATCCACAGAAAGAGATTTATGAGAGCTTGGTCGATCAGGGAGTGGAAGTGAAACCTGCACCTTATCTTCCCTATGCATATGAAATTTCAAATTATAACCATATTCTTGCACTGGATGCATTTATACAGGGGAAAATCCAGGTGCAGGATGTAAGCTCAATGCTGGTGGCAGAAATTGCAGATCCGCAAAAAGGGGATTATGTGATAGATATGTGCGCAGCACCTGGTGGAAAGAGTCTCCATGTTGCAGATAAAATGGGAGATTACGGAACAGTAGATGCACGCGATATCAGCCAGTACAAAGTGAATATGATCGAAGAGAATATTCACAGAACAGACTGCATTAATGTGCAGGCTCATGTGATGGATGCTACGGTATTTGATGTAGATTCAGAACTCAAGGCAGATGTCGTTCTGGCAGATGTCCCATGTTCCGGATATGGAGTAATTGGAAAGAAGCCGGAGATCAAATACAGGGTGACAGCACAGAAGCAGGAAGAGATTGTAATCCTTCAGAGAACAATCCTTGACAATGCGGCAGAATATGTGAAACCGGGCGGAGTGCTGGTATTTAGTACCTGTACTATCGCAAAGGAAGAGAATGAAGAGAACATGTTGTGGTTTATGAATAATCATCCGTTCAAACTGGAGAGTATTGATCCGTATCTTCCGGAAGAACTACATTCTGAGACAACAGCTCTGGGTTATCTTCAGCTTCTGCCGGGAGTACACAAAACAGATGGCTTCTTTATTGCAAAATTCAGGAGAAAATAAGTAATGACAGACATTAAGTCAATGACGATCGACGAATTAAAGAAACTGATGACCACTCTGGGAGATAAGCCTTTTCGTGCGAAGCAGATTTACAGCTGGCTGCATGAACACCTTGTTACTTCTTATGATGAGATGACCAATCTTTCCAAAAGCCTGAGGGAAAAACTGAAAGAATATCCTGTCACAGCACTGAAGATGGTAGATGTACAGACATCCCGGATTGACGGTACACAGAAGTATCTGTTCCGTCTCAGTGATGGAAATGTGATAGAGAGTGTTCTCATGCGGTATAAACATGGAAATTCTGTCTGTATTTCTTCTCAGGTGGGATGCCGCATGGGATGCAGATTCTGTGCATCTACCATAGGAGGACTGACCAGATGTCTTCTCCCGTCAGAAATGCTGGATCAGATATACAGGATACAGGCTCTGACAGGAGAAAGAGTTTCCAATGTTGTGGTCATGGGAACGGGGGAACCTCTTGATAATTATGAAAATCTTCTCAGGTTTATACATATCCTGACAGAAGAAGGAGGACTTCATATCAGTCAGAGAAACCTGACTGTATCTACCTGTGGGTTGGTTCCGAAGATTTATGACCTTGCAAAAGAAAAGCTTCAGATGACACTTGCACTTTCCCTTCACGCACCTAATGATGTGAAGCGACGGGAACTGATGCCGATCGCAAACAAATACAGCATGGATGAGGTTCTGGAAGCTTGCCGTTATTATTTTAAAGAAACCGGGCGCAGGATCACATTTGAATACAGTCTGGTAGCCGGAGTTAATGACAGCGATGAGGATGCAAGGGAACTTTCCGGCAGAATCAGAGATATGAACTGCCATGTAAATCTGATCCCGGTAAACCCTATTAAGGAACGTTCCTTTGTGCGTTCAACAAGACAGGCTGTGGAGAATTTCAAAATAAAACTTGAAAAATGTGGAATAAATGTTACTATTAGAAGAGAAATGGGCAGTGATATTGATGGTGCCTGTGGACAGTTAAGAAAAAGTTATATGGAAAAAACAGAAAGCGAGAAGTGACATGAGGATATATTCAGCTACTGATGTCGGGCAAAAGCGGAAGATGAACCAGGATTATGTGTTCGCAACTGCTGACCCGGTTGGAAATCTTCCGAATCTGTTTGTTGTTGCAGATGGTATGGGTGGTCATAATGCAGGTGATTATGCATCCTCTCATGCGGTTACATCTATGGTGGAGGAAATCCGGCAGGATGCGGATTTTAATCCGGTAAAGGTAATCCGTCATGCCATTGAATGTGTAAATACCGAGATTCTTGCCCAGGCACAGCAGGATGAGAAACTCAGAGGAATGGGAACAACGATAGTGGCAGCTACTATCGTAGGACATTACGCTTATGTGGCAAATGTAGGTGACAGCAGACTTTATGTGATCGGAGAGAAGATTCAGCAGATAACAAGGGATCACTCACTGGTGCAGGAGATGGTAAGAATGGGAGAACTTGACCCTGAACAGGCAAGGAAGCATCCGAAGAAAAATATCATTACAAGAGCACTTGGAGCAGAGAAAACAGTGGATATTGATTTCTTTGATCTGAAACTGGAACCCGGAGATGTAGTTTTGATGTGTTCGGACGGGCTCAGCAACATGGTTGAGGACAGCCAGCTGAGGGAAATCATTTCTGACACATCTACAGATCTGGATGAAAAAGGCAGGATACTTATAAGAGAAGCAAACCGCAATGGCGGCAAGGATAATATTGCAATTGTATTGGTAGAACCATTCACAGACGAGGTGAAAGCATGTTAAAAACGGGAATGATCATAGCAGAACGCTATGAGATATTAGGAAAAATTGGTACCGGCGGAATGGCGGACGTATACAAGGCAAAAGACCATAAGCTGAATCGGTTTGTTGCTGTAAAAGTTCTTAAGCCGGAATTCAGAGAGGATACGACGTTTATCCGCAAGTTTAAAAGTGAGGCTCAGGCTGCAGCAGTCCTGACACATCCGAATATAGTGAATGTATTTGATGTTGGTGACGATAACGGAGTTTATTACATTGTTATGGAGCTTATTGAGGGAATTACTCTCAAGGAGTACATTTCCAAAAAGGGAAAGCTTTCTGTAAAAGAAGCAACCAGTATTGCAATCCAGGTCTCCATGGGACTGGAAGCTGCACACAGCCATGGGATTGTACATCGTGATGTAAAACCGCAGAATATTATCATTTCCATGGATGGAAAGGTAAAAGTAACAGATTTTGGTATTGCAAGAGCCGCTTCTTCCAATACCATAAGCTCAAATGTAATGGGATCTGTTCATTACAGTTCACCGGAACAGGTCAGAGGCGGATACAGTGATGAGAAGAGTGATATTTATTCACTGGGTATCACAATGTATGAAATGGTTACAGGGAAGGTTCCTTTTGACGGAGATACCACAGTAGCTATTGCTATCAAACATCTTCAGGAAGAGATTGTTCCTCCAAGTATTTATACACCGGAGCTTCCCCACAGTCTGGAGCAGATCATTCTGAAATGTACACAGAAAAGCGTGGATCGCCGTTATCAGAATATGGAGGATGTGATCGCAGATCTGAAGCATTCTCTGATCGATCCACAGGGAGATTTCGTAACGCTGACGTCTGTGGATAACGAAGCAAAAACAGTTGTGATCTCAGATAAGGAGCTTGGCGAGATCAAACATATGCCGAAGCAGATCGCAAAGTCAGAACCTGAGGCTCTGGAAGAAGAAATCAATGAAACAGATTATGATGATGAGCCGGAAGTGAAAAAGCACGGGAAGAAATCAGATAAGCCTGAGAAAAAGAAAAAAAGAGGCGGACATGGGCTGACTATTGTAATGCTTCTGATGGGTGTTGTGATTCTGATAGCAATCATTCTGGTCGCAGGAAAGGCGTCCGGACTTATTGGAAGTAACAATGATACAGACAAAAAAACTGAGGCCTCAGATACATCGGAATCAGATGATGACGGAATGATAACTGTGCCGAATCTGGTAGGAAAAACAGAGGATGAAGCAAAGAATATCACAAAAGATATGAAACTGGGTATTCAGCCTATGGGCGAGGAGGCTTCAAATCAGGCAAAAGGAACCATTTCTTCACAGGATATTCCAAAGGGAAGTAAAGTAGAGCAGTATACGACCATTAAGTATTATATCAGCAAGGGTGCGCAGAAGATCACAATTCCGGATGTGGATGGACAGACCGGAGTAGACGCACAGCAGACTCTGGAAGATATGGGATTAACTGTTGAGATACAGAAAGAATACAGTGAATTAAATGATGATGGTACTCCGGTTACAGATCCGGGATATGCAGTCTCCACAACTCCGGCAGCCGGAAACTCTGTTTCAGCAGGGGACAGCGTAACACTGATTGTCAGTCGAGGCGTGGACTATGGAGACAGTGTGGAGGTTCCAAGTGTTGTCGGAATGACAAAGAATGATGCAGTTACTACTTTTGGTAAGTTCCTCAATGTGGAAGTAAAAGAGGAAAAGAGTACAGAGGTGGCAGAAGGAGAAGTAATTTCACAGGAACCGGAAGCCGGAAACTGGGAAGATCCGGATAATGTGAATGTTGTGATCACAGTAAGTACCGGAGATCAGGAACCTTCGGCTCAGAGTGACAGCGCAGATACTGCTGCGTCATCTGATGCTCCGGCACAGACAGCAGATAACAGTGCGGCGGCAGCAGCCGGGGAAGTATGGAAATGTACACAGACTCTGAATACTCCGTCAGGATATTCCGGAGGTCCGGTTCGTCTGGAACTGATCCAGAATGTAAACGGAACACCGACAGCTTCAGTTGTTCTGGAAGATCAGGTAATCCAGTTCCCATATGATCTGGATATCACAGGTGCACCTGGTATCAGCGAGGGTACTTTGTATCTGTCTGAACAGATCAGTGGAACTTATCAGGAACTCGGAAATTATTCTATTACATTTGCTAAGGCTGAATGATCCATGCAGGGAAAGATAATAAAAGGAATTGCAGGATTTTATTACATCTATGCAGAAAATGATGAGATTTATGAATGCAAAGCAAAGGGAATATTCAGAAAAGATAAACAGAAACCTCTTGTAGGGGATAATGTGGAGATAGAGGTTTTGGATGAACAGGAGAAGGAAGGCAGTGTGACTGCCATCCTTCCCAGAAAAAATTCATTGATCCGTCCGGCCGTTGCCAATGTGGATCAGGCTTTTGTGATTTTTGCGATGGAGAATCCGAAACCTAATTTTATGCTGCTTGACCGTTTTCTGATCATGATGGAGAAAGAGAATGTTCCGGCAGTCATATGTTTTAACAAGAAAGATCTTGCAAAACAGGAAGAACTGGAGCTTTTATATGAAACTTATAAGAGTTGTGGATATGATGTGATTTTTTCCAGCACTTTTAATGGAGAGGGGCTGGATGAAATACGTGAGATCCTGAAAGGAAAAACAACTGTAGTTGCAGGACCTTCCGGTGTGGGAAAATCTTCAATTACCAATGCACTGCAGGAAAATGTACAGATGGAAACCGGGGAGATAAGTAAGAAGCTGAAACGTGGAAAGCATACCACGCGTCATTCTCAGGTGATACCGGTGGGACATGATACTTATCTGATGGATACACCGGGATTTTCTTCTTTATATCTGACAGATATAGAAGAACAGGAACTTAAGGCGTATTTTCCGGAGTTTCGCAGATATGAAGAACAGTGCAGATTTCAGGGATGCAGACATATCCATGAACCGGACTGTGGCGTGAAAGCAGCATTGGCTGAGCATGAGATCAGCCAGCTTCGCTATGAAGATTATCTGGGACTTTATAATGAATTAAAAGAGAAAAGGAGATTCTAATTATGTATCAGTTGTGCCCTTCTATTTTATCGGCAGATTTTAACCGTTTGGGCGAACAGATCAAAACCCTGGAAAAAGAGGGGATTGAATGGCTTCATATTGATGTTATGGATGGTGATTTTGTACCGAGTATTTCTTTTGGAATGCCGGTGATAAAGTCTATCCGAAAGGAATCAAAGTTGTTTTTTGATGTACATCTCATGGTTACAGAGCCTGAGAGATATATCAGAGATTTTGTGGAATGTGGGGCAGATTCCATTACAGTACATGCGGAGGCATGTGAAGATCTTGAGAGAACTATTGAACAGATCAGGGAAGCAGGTGTGAAGGTGGGAGTTTCCATCAAACCGGCTACACCTGTAAATGATATAAGTCATATGCTCAGCGATGTGGATATGGTTCTGATCATGACTGTACAGCCGGGATTTGGCGGTCAGAAGTATATGGAAGAATGTACGGAAAAGATCAGGGAAGTACGTGAACTGATCGAGGCCGAGGATCTGGATGTAGATGTTCAGGTTGATGGTGGCATCAATGATGAGACAATGGAGACAGTGCTCACAGCAGGTGCAAATCTGCTGGTAGCAGGTTCTTATGTTTTCAACGATGATCTGGCAAAAAATGTAAAACATGCCAGAGAACGAATGGATGAGATCATAAGAAGGATTGACTGAGGAAGAGCATGATAGATACGATAATTGTAAGCGGGGGCAATATCCACAGTGATTTTGCCCTCGATTTTTTAAAAAAGAATGAAGCCTGTCTGATCGCAGCTGATAAAGGGCTGGAATTCTTTCTGGAGCATCAGCTTTTGCCGGATGCAGTTATTGGAGATTTTGACAGTCTGTCTGAAGATGGAAAAAAATTCCTGGAAATTCATGAAGAAAGAAGTATGGACAGTGAAATTCCCTATGGGGGAATGACTGAGTGGAAATTGCAAAAAGGCTTTGGAAATGAAAAAAAAGAAATAAAAGTTATCCGCCTGAGACCGGAAAAAGATGACTCAGATACACAGTCTGCCATGAATTATGCGATCAGGACCGGTGCGAAAAAGATAGTGATCTTTGGTGTGACAGGAAACAGAGTAGATCATCTGATGGCGAATTTCGGACTCCTTGTCCTGGCACAAAACCAGGGGGCAGAAGTAACACTTGTGGATCGGTATAATTATATGAAGCTTATTTCAGACGGAACAGTTCTGAAAAAGTCAGAACAGTTTGGAAAATATGTGTCATTTTTTCCATTTGGAGGAAATGTGACAGATCTGACTCTGGAAGGATTTAAATATCCCCTGAGTAACTATTGTCTGACAGCAGCAGACAGTGGACTTACTGTAAGCAATGAGATAATCAGCGAACATGCCAGAGTTACATTTAGCTCAGGAGAATTGCTTATGATAATGTCAAGAGACTAAAACACAAGACACGTTTTTTTGATGAGTTTCCCAGGGAGGCACTGGAGCTTGCAGATGAGCTGAATTTACCGCTTTTTTTACTTTATAGGAAAGACCGCCTGCGGTGCTCTGCTGAATTAAAAAATGCCCGCACGGAGGCGGGCATGATAACAAGAAAATTTCTGGATTAGAAAATATAAAAATTTTCCTCGCCAAATTGTTATCAGATTTGTCATCATTTAGAAGATAATCCATATCTGGAAGTCCTTTTTCGTTTCTCCTGCTATATAATATTCTGTAAATCATTTTGCATGGATGTTCTCTGGTAATAAGTATTTATGATATCCTGTAAAGTAATCGTATTCATCTTTTCTTCAGCGTTTTTTTGAATTTCATTATAAAATCCCTGCAAAGATAACTGAATATTAATACCAACACCACAATCAGGATTGGTATGAGTATCTAAATGAAGCAGCGGTTTCTCACCTTCAACTGCCTTATAAATATCCAGCAATGTAATCTGGTCTGCCGGTTTTGAAAGAGAAGGACGGGCATGTCCGGCTACACTGGTCATAAGTCCGGCCTTTTTTAGTTTTAACATAAGCTGGCGTACAAAGCCAGGATTTGTATGGACACTTTCTGCAATTGAGGCGCTGGAGAGAGATTTTTCCTGGTTGATAGCAATCAGAACCATCACATGAACAGTATCACTTAATTTCGTTGAATATTTCATGATAAGAAACTCCTTGTAGTATGATATAATGATTTTGCTTTCACATTTTTGAGACAAAAATATTTCTGGTTTGTCTAAAACATTTCAAGTTCTCAACAGTCCTTTCCAATATGTTGAGAAACGGTGCATATTTATTATTTTGATGATTGTAAATAATATAATTACAACTATAATGAAATTTAAAGGAAAAGTCAACACAGGAATGAAACTTACGGAGGATTGTATAATATGCTGATCGTAGACAAATTTATGAAACCACCAAAATCCTTGAATAAACATTGATTATTACATGATGCGATAAAATATTTACAAAGGAGAACTTATGGAATACAAAAATCAAACAGAAAATCGTGCATTTCAGGAAATGTTTCAGGCAGCAGTAAAACGGCTGCAAAATCGTTCCGGAGAGGATATTGCTGCAAAAAGTGGGGCTGTTTTTCATAGCAGCCGAAATGTGATTGAAGTACTGAGTTTTTATGAAACGATTGAAATTCAACTCCCTGAATTTTGTATTAACTCAGACATGGACGAATGGCATTATCTGACATTGCTGCATTATCTGGATATGGCCGATGGAACAGAAGGTTCACAGAAACTCATTACTTTTGGTAACCTGAAAGATGGATTGATTCGAGGAACCAAGTTTGACCGGACTGCAGAGCAGAAACTGGAAAAGCTTTTGCAGGATAAAGATCCTGAGAAAATTCAGAAAGCATGTAAAAACCTAGGTGCAGAATTCACAGAGACAAAGGCGGACCTGTGTGCTGTTTTTCCAGTTCTGCCAAGATATCCGGTAACTTTAAAGATATGGTTTGCAGATGAAGAATTTTCTGCATCTGGCAAAATATTTCTTCAGGATCATGCCGATCATTATCTGAGTGTAGAAGATGCGGTAACAGTTGGAGAAATTTTGCTGCAAAAATTATCGGAAGCATTTTCTTCTCTCTGATCATGAATCAGAAAACTTTCCAGCCCGGATTTGATAAATCTGTCGATTACTGTCTGAATCTGTTTCCAGTCATTACAGTGATTGCGGAGCATCAGTCTGTTGATGGAAAGGCAGCCATTCATTTGAAAATAAAAAACCGATTCTGCCTGTTCAAAGGTCAGGAGGCTGTGTGACATAAGCCAGGTCACATAGCCTTCTTTTGTATTTTCTGCTATTTTTTCCAGAAGAATAGGGGCAATTGCATCATCCAGAAACAGTGCCCTGTATTGTGATTCCATCTGTATTTTCTGACAGAACGGATAGGAACAGCTTTTTTGATTTAGACAGAATAAATGATCCACAGTTGTTAACATATCCTGAGTCATATCATTAAAAATATCTGATAATACATCATGGATATCGTAGTAATGAAGATAAAAAGTACCACGGTTGATTTCAGCATTTTTGCAGATTTCTGTAACTGTAATTTTCGTAAAACTTTTCTGCGTTAACAATTCTAAGAACGTATCTTTTATGGTTTGCCTGGTATAGCGGGTACGGCGATCTTGTTTTCTGGTTTTTTCTGACATTATATACTCCTGTATTATTTGGTATCATATGATTCCTCAACAATTTTTCTGATGTGTTGAGGAGCCATACAAATCTCACAGATTGATTATTGTAATTTATATAGTAACAACTATAATAAGATTTAAAGAAAAAGTCAACAGATTGTTCAGAATATTAGGAGGAAAAACATGGGACATGTAATTGCGATATCAGGAAAAGGCGGCGTAGGAAAAACTACACTTTGTGGATTATTGATCCAGTATTTGTGTGAAAGTGGGAAATGTCCGGTTCTGGCCGTGGATGCAGATGCGAATGCCAATTTAAATGAAGTGCTTGGTGTGGAGCCGGAGATCACACTTGGAGAGCTGAGAGAAGAAATTGAGCGGGCAGGCGTAGACCCACGATATCAGATCCCATCCGGTATGACGAAGCAGGCATATCTGGAAATGCGTCTTTCTGATGCGATTGCAGAAGAAAATGATTATGATCTGATGGTAATGGGGCGAACCCAGGGACAGGGCTGCTATTGCTTTGTAAATGGTCTTGTACAGACCCAGGTTCAGAAACTGCAAAGCCATTATCCATATATTGTGGTTGATAACGAAGCAGGTATGGAACATATCAGCAGAGGAATCCTGCCAATGATGGAAGTTGCCATTCTTGTAAGTGACTGTTCCAGAAGAGGTGTTCAGGCAGCCGGACGTATTGCAAAGCTGATGAATGAATTAAACTTTAAACCACAGAAAACTGGATTAATCGTGAATCGTGTTCCGGATGGAAAACTGGATGCCGGAACTCTGGAAGAAATCCGAAATCAGGGACTGGAGCTGCTGGGAGTGGTGCCTCATGATAACCAGGTTTATCAGTATGACTGTGATGGAAAGCCGATTATACAGCTTCCGAAAGATTCTCCGGTCAGAAGTGCACTGGGAGAAATTGTAAAGAAGCTAGGACTGTGAGAGAGGGAGGTTCTCTTTATGATTTCAGCCAGACAGCAGTAGATGAGATAAAAAAATAAAAGAAAAATTAGGTTAAGAAAATAATAGAATATATACAGGAAAAAGGTGAAAAGATGGGATTTTTTTCAGGATGTATGGACGCCAGAAACATGACTTCAATTGAAGAAGTTAAATGTCCGAAATGTAGTGCAGATATAGAAGTATTTGTGAGAGATGGAAAAACAGTTGGCGACAGTGTATGCGATAACTGTGGATATACGATAAAAGAAAACCAGATTATACAGGTGTAATTTGTAATATTACATCCACTTGACTCAGGAATGAAGCAGTGATATACTAAAACAAAAGTTATTTATAAAATAACAGTAAAAACCTGGAACTATATTGTGCGGGCTTGAACAGTTACAAAAAATGCAATTCTTGTGGAGGGTATAGGATGATACAGATTGCAATTGTGGAAGATGAAGAAATTTACGTAAAACAATTAACAGAGTATATCCGGAAATATCAAACGGAAAGGGGAAGATCAATAAAGGTTACGGTATTTGGTGATGGAGAAGATATCACTGAGAATTACAGTGGCGGTTTTGACATTATTCTGATGGATATTCAGATGCGGTTCATGGACGGTATGACAGCAGCAGAAAAAATCCGTCAGATGGATCAGAAAGTAATTATTATGTTTATTACAAATATGATTCAATATGCAGTACGTGGATATGAAGTTGATGCAATGGATTATGTAGTAAAACCAGTTGAGTACTTTTCTTTTTCACAGAAACTGGATAAAGCAGTTGGACGTATGCGCTCTGAGGTTAAAGAATTTCTTACGATTCCGATTGGGGAAGGAGTTGTAAAGATAAATATAGCAGATATCTATTTTATTGAGGGGCAGAGACATAATGTAATTTATCATACTTCGAGAGGAGATTATTGTTCAAGAATTACGATGAAAGAACTCGAAGAAAAACTTGCGGTACACAATTTTTTTCGATGTGCAAAGGGATATCTGGTAAATATGAATCATGTAGAGGGATTTGTTGGTTCTGATTGTGTGATTCATAATGTACATATACCTGTCAGCAGAACCAGAAAAAAAGAATTCATGAATCTGCTTCTGCAAAACCTCAATATGGAATGATTTCATGCGAAATGGAGGATACTATGTTATATCAGGATATTCCAAGAATTTATACGGCAATAGCAGAGTGGGGATCATGTCTGGTTTATCTTTATATCCTAAAAAAAGAAAACATGAAATCTGTACATTTTCTTATAGGCAGTCTTTTCATGTTGGCAATGCAGAGTATTTTTCTGACTTTGACAGGCAGCGTAACTGAAATTTTGTGGATTCCCTGTATGATGATCGCTGCAGGTATGATGTATGGATTTCTTATGGTCGGAGGAAATATGAAGCCTCTGGGAGCGGCTTATTGCTGTGCCCGTGCATTTGTTCTTGCAGAGTTTGCAGCTTCGCTGCAGTGGCAGATGGTATCTATTGTACAGGCATGGGGGAATCAGAGCCTCGGGGTTGAAATTCTGATTACGATGGTTGTTTTTGGAGGCTGCTTTACTATTGATATTTATTTAGAAAAAGATCTTCTGAAGCAGAATTATCTTGAACAGATGACAGTAAAGGAAGTAGTAGCGGCGGCAATCATGGCTGTTGCAATCTTTGCTTTTAGTAATCTGAGCTTTTTAAATGAAAATGTACCATTTGCGAGCAGAGAACGTGCAGATATTTTTTCTATCAGAACACTGATCGATTTTGGAGGAATTGCAATCCTGCATGCTTATCAGAGCAGGATCAGTGAGTATGTTGCCGAGAAAGAACTTTCAGTAATGAACGTGATGCTGAAAAGCCAGTATGATCAATACCGAAATTATCAGGACAGCCTGGATCTCATACAAATGAAATACCATGATCTGAAACACCAGATAACGGGACTTCGCGCGGAATCAGATGAAGAGAAACGAAAAAAATGGATTGATTCCATGGAAAAGGAAATCGCTGCTTTTGAGAATATAAGCAGAACGGGGAATCAGGTACTTGATACGATTTTGGCAGCTAAGATTTTCCATTGTCGAAAAAATCATATACAGATTACCTGTGTGGCAGATGGAAAATTATTGGATCATATGCATGTAACAGATATATGTTCTATATTTGGAAATGCTTTGGATAATGCGATTGAACATGTAATTTTAATTCCAGATCCGGAAAAAAGACTGATCCATCTGACAGTATCCGCTCAAAAAGGATTTGTGTTCATCAAGATAGAGAATTATTGTGAAGCAGAAATTTCCAAAAATGAAGAGAATCTGATTACAACAACAAAAAAGGATAGTAAAAACCATGGTTTTGGATTGAAGAGTATTCGTAAAGCTGTAGAAAAATATGATGGTTCTGTAGTATTTGGAGTACAGCAGAACTGGTTTGAATTAAAGATTCTTTTACCCAGAGTATTGTAATGCTCTGGGTATTTTTGTTGCCAAGCATACGACAGGTCCGGTGGACCTTTTTTAGTATTTTGTGCCATATTTGCTGCATCTTGTGCCAAAAACGGCACGAAATAATAACCATGTTATAGTAATGTCAACAGGAAATGATACCTGAAAAAGGCGAGAGAGTCAAAGGAGGAAAAAAGAGAATGATCAGTGTTGAAATGGAAGATGTTCTGGCGGTATTACAATTATGCAAACCGTATATTATCGGTATTATTGCTGCACTTGTAATTGGAATCGTAATTATGATCGCATGCCGCAGGATGTCCAGGGGCAAAAGATTTCTGATAAGAGGAGAAGCTGCGATCGCAATGGTTCTTGCAGTTGTTGTCTGCGTGAATATGATCTGTTTTGGACCAATGTCTACGTTGATTGGACTGGCAACGGGAAATGGAACTTTAAGCGATGAAACAAATGAAGAAGCTGCGGAAGTAGCAGAAGAAATTATGGAAGATGGAATTGTTCTTCTGAAGAATGAAAGCCTGCTTCCTTTAAATGAAACAAAAAAACTGAATATTTTTGGCTGGGAATCTATTAATCCGGCTTATGGAGGAGCTGGTTCCGGTGGAATTAATGATCTGTATGATATTGTCAGTCTGAATCAGGGACTTGAAAATGCCGGATTTTCTATTAACCAGGAACTGGTTGATTTTTATAACAATTATGGTGCAGATAATCCGGAAATGTCTATCCAGAAACAGAGCTGGACATTACCGGAGCCACCTGTAGATACTTACAGTGATGAGCTTATTAAAAGTGCGAAAGAGTATTCTGATGTGGCAGTTGTGGTTCTTTCCAGAAAAGCAGGTGAAGGTCATAATGATATTCCTATGGATGTAAGAAAAGCAGCATATGATAATAATTCAGATGAATATGATGATTTTCCTGAGGGAGAGCATTATTTACAGCTTTCACAAACTGAGAGAGATATGGTAGATATGGTTTGTTCAAACTTTGATAATGTGATTGTGGTTTATAATGGAGCAAATCAGTTTGAACTTGGTTTCGCAGATGAATATCCTCAGATTAAATCTGTTGTATGGTGCCCCGGAACGGGAAATGTGGGATTTAATGCACTTGGTAAAGTATTTTCAGGTGAAGTCAATCCTTCCGGAAAAACACCGGATACATTTATTTATGATATGACGACTGCTCCGTGGTGGAATAATGCAGAAAAAACGGAGTATACAAATCTGGCAGATATGGCCGTTGAAGGAATGAACGCAGGAACTGCCCAGGTGTATGCTCCGGCATTTACCAATTATGTGGAAGGTATTTATGTAGGATACAAGTACTATGAAACAGCTGCACAGGAAGGTGCGATTGATTACGATAAGACTGTACAGTATCCATTTGGATATGGTCTGAGTTATACGGAATTTGAACAGAAAATGGGTGAACTGGAGGAAAAAGACGGACAGATTTCTGTAGATGTAGAAGTAACCAACACAGGAGATGTTGCCGGAAAAGATGTAGTAGAAGTGTATTATAAACCGCCATATACAAATGGGGGAATTGAGAAATCTTCTGCAAATCTGATTGAGTTTGCAAAAACAGATCTGCTTCAGCCGGGAGAATCTCAGACTGTTACAGTTACATTCAGTATAGAAGATATGGCCTCTTATGATGAGAATAATGCAAAAGCATATGTTCTTGAAAAAGGCGATTATGTGATTTCTATCAACAGCGATTCACATACTGTGCTGGATCAGAAAACTTATACTGCAGATAAAGATGTAGTATATAAGGGAGAAAATAAAAGAGCATCAGATGATACTGCAGCAACAAATGTATTTGAAGATGCAAAAGGAGATATAACATATCTGTCACGTGCAGATCATTTTGCAAATTATGAAGAGGCTACAGCAGCACCGGCATCTGCAGAGCTGGGTGAGCCATATGTTTCTGAATATCATCTGAACAGCAACTTTGATAAGACTACATATCTCAATGATGAGGATGTAATGCCGACAACGGGAGCAGATAATGGACTTACATTAGCTGATATGCGTGATGCTGATTATGACGATCCTCGTTGGGAAAAACTTCTGGATCAGCTTACTGTTGATGAAATGGCAAATATGATTGCAATGGCAGGTTATCAGACAGCAGCCATGGATTCTGTGGGAAAAGTGGCTACACTTGATTTCGATGGACCAGCAGCAATTAATAACAACTTTACAGGAGTTGGTTCTATTGGATTTCCAATTGAAGTTGTGGTTGCTTCCACATGGAATAAGGAACTTGCACAGGCCTGGGGTGAATGCATGGGCAAGATCAGTCAGGAAATGGGTGCAGAGGGCTGGTATGCACCAGGTATGAATACTCATAGAACCGCATTTGGAGCAAGAAACTATGAATATTTTTCAGAAGATGGAGTTCTTGCAGGAAATATGGGAGCAAAAGCAGTAGAAGGAGCAAGAAAATATGGAGTTTATTCTTATATCAAACATTTTGCTCTGTATGAGGGAAATGCAAAGATGGTAAGTGTCTGGTCAAATGAGCAGGCAATCCGGGAAATCTATCTGAAACCATTTGAAATTTCTGTAAAACAGGGTGGCGCAAATGCAGTTATGGTTTCCTGGAGCTTCCTTGGAGATAAATGGACTGGAGAATGCAGTAACCTTATTAACACAGTACTCAGAGAGGAATGGGGATTCAGGGGAATGGCGCTTACAGACTTCTTCCGAAACAATGGTCATGGATTTATGAATGCAGATGCAGCTTTGGCAAATGGAGTAGATGTAATGTTGTCCACATTCAACGGAGAAGAGAACAATGTAGCCAATCCGGAGCATCCGACATCTGTACTTCAGATGAGAAATGCCTGCAAAAATGTCATGTATACAGTTGTAAGCAGCTGGGCTTATGACGGAGAACACGAAGAAACAGGTATGGAAAACTGGAAAAAAGCAGGAATTGGTATCGACATTGTAATAGCACTTTTCATGGCAGGAATGGAAGTACTGGTAATCAGAGGATATAAGAAAAGAAAGAATGCTGAATAAAGATGAAAGTGGGATGGAAAACAGTTATGAAACAGCAAAAATTGGTTGAAAAGATGACAATAGAAGAAAAGGCAGCAATCCTCAGTGGAAAAACTGTCTGGCAGACCAGAGAAATTGACAGGCTTTCCATCCCGTCCATCTTTCTTTCAGATGGACCGCATGGAATCAGAAAACAGGCAGGGGCAGGAGACCATCTGGGACTGAATGCATCCTTGAATGCAACTTGTTTTCCCACAGCAGCGACGATAGCAAACAGTTGGAATCAGGATCTGGGGGAAGAGATTGGACAGGCTCTTGGAGAGGAAGCAGCAAGTATGGATGTAAATATCCTGCTTGGTCCGGGATTAAATATTAAAAGAAGCCCGTTATGTGGAAGAAATTTTGAATATTTTTCAGAAGATCCATATCTTTCCGGGAAGATGGCAGCGTCATATATTCGTGGAATACAGAGTAAAGGCGTTTATGCCTGCCCGAAGCATCTGGCGGTTAACAGTCAGGAACTTCGGAGAATGGCAATGGACGCAGTTGTTGACGAACGGACATTAAGAGAAATTTATCTGACCGGTTTTGAGATAGCTGTTAAAGAAGGACACGCAAAAGCAATCATGAGCAGTTACAACCAGATTAATGGGATTTATGCTAATGAGGACAAACATCTTTTGACAGATATCCTGCGCAAAGAATGGGGATTTGATGGAATTGTAGTAACAGACTGGGGCGGAAGCAATGACCATGTGAAAGGTGTTGCTGCCGGCTCAAATCTGGAGATGCCGTCCTGTGGGTACGATTCTGCAAGAGAAGTGATTGCTGCTGTCCGAAATGGAACGCTGAAGGAAGCGGATTTGGATGAAAGAGTTGGAGAACTGGTGGATGCAGTGATGGAACTGACATCAGGGAAGAAGCTTTCAGATAAAAACTTTGACAGAAATGCACATCATCAACTGGCAAGGAAAGCAGCAGCAGAAAGCATGATTCTTCTGAAAAATGAAAAACAGATTCTTCCGCTGGATACAAAAAAATCCATCGCTGTTATTGGAGATTTTGTTTTTTCACCCAGATATCAGGGGGCAGGGTCTTCTATGGTCAATCCAACAAAAGTAGAAGATATGTCATCGATTTTGCAACAATATGATCTGAATATTCTGGGGATGACAAGAGGCTATCAGAGAAATGGAGATGTAGATGAGAATGATAGAAAGTTTGCATTAAATTTGGCCATGAACGCAGATATTGTGATTTTCTGCTTTGGTCTTGATGAGATCAGTGAATCAGAAGGACTGGATAGAACCCATATGCGTATTCCGCAGAATCAGATAGATCTTCTGCAGGATATCAGTAAAGTGAATGAAAATATTATTGGAATACTGAGTGCAGGATCTGCGATAGAAATGCCATGGCACACCTGCTGCAAAGCGATTTTGCATGGCTATCTGAATGGACAGGCAGGCGCTTCTGCAACATTGGATATTCTGACCGGAAAAGTGAATCCATCAGGAAGACTGGCAGAAACATATCCCATATCTTATGAACAGACACCGGCATTCCGATATTATCCAAGTAATGAGAAAACATCGGAATACCGAGAGAGTGTTTATGTGGGATATCGCTATTATGATACTTCAAAAGTCCGGGTGCAATATCCATTTGGCTTTGGACTTTCCTATACGGAATTTACATATTCTGATCTTATCATAGAAGAGGATGGAATCAAAGTTTCGGTTACCAATACAGGTGACAGAGATGGAGCAGAGGTTGTTCAGATGTATGTAGGACTTCCTAATGCAATCGTGTTCCGACCGGAAAAAGAACTGAAAGGTTTTGTAAAAGTTTATCTAAAGGCAGGAGAAAGCAGACAGCTCAGGATTCCGTTTGATGATAAGACATTCCGTTATTGGAATATAAAAACGGGACAGTGGGAAATAGAAACAGGAACTTATCAGATTATGGTAGGAGCCAGTGTTGCAGATATTCGTTTAACAGGTATGACTGAGAGAATAGGAAATAGTAAAGGGTATCCGTATAATCCGGCAAAAATGCCTTACTATTATACAGGAATCGTGCAGAAAATATCAGATGAGGAATTTCGTGAACTTCTTGGCCATGAGATACCGAACGGGAGATGGAGTGGAAATCTGGAAATCAATGATGCAATCTGTCAGATGTATTATGCAAAAAGTCGACTTGCAAGGCTGATATATAGATATCTCACAAAAATGAAAAAGAAGAGTGAGGCACAGGGAAAGCCAGATCTGAATATTCTTTTTATTTACAATATGCCGTTTCGGGGGATTGCCAAGATGACCGGCGGGGCCGTCAGTATGGAAATGGTATATGGAATTGTCGATGCTGTGAATGGCCATTTTATGCTTGGAGTAAAAAAAGTAGTTGGCGGATATTTCAGAAACAGAAGAAATAATAAGAAATATGAAAAATTATTAAAAGGAGCCGGAGGGAAGTGCAGATGAATCATATAAAAAATATATGGAAATGTTTTGAAGAGAAACATGCTACTTTTGCAAAATGGCTTTATCAGATATTCTATTTTGTTATATTCAGTATGGGCGTGACAGTATTCCAGTATCTTGTATTTACATTTTTACCAGGGATTTTGGGAATTGGTCTGGCTGGTACAGAATTTATGTGGCCAAAGGTTTCAATGAATCTGTTTGGAGTAAAATTTACATGGAGCTTGCTGGGGTATAATGTATTGCGTGATGCAACGGGGAATATACTGATCGGTGGTGGACTTGGCTATTTTATCAGTTATGAATTGGGGTCATTTCTTGCACAGTGTATCAATTTTCCGCTTCAGAGAAATATTACTTTTAAAAGCCATGGAAATCCTGTATATCAGGCAATCTGGTATTTTATAGCATGGGTGGTAATTTCACTGATCTGTAATGGATTTAATAATCTGTGGATGCCAGTTGCATCTGCATATGTGGCACCGGCAGTCTATAACATGCTTGTGACAATTATTACAGGTGGAGTTTCCATGGTGATTTTTTTCTTTGTGTTTAAAATTATTTTCCCGGAGGGGAAGGCTGAATCTTTCTGATAAACTGCGGAGCAGTTATTCGGTTATGAGCAAGTAGCAGAGCGGATTGTGAATATCCGCTTGACTAAGGCATTTACCTGAAATAGGTGAGTGCTTTTTTGTTTTCAAGTATTCTATAAGAGACTGTATTTATGCCCTTCATCTTTTGAATATGTGTAAGGACATTTTTTGAGCCGGCATAAAAATGATTTTTACAAAAATTAGAAATAGAAATAAGGCGAGAGAAGAATTTGAAAAATTCATTTCGAAAAGTGTGGAAATATTAGCAGAAGATGAGATGAAAATGAATATTCACAAAGATAAGATGCTATGGTATAATACAAAGTACTGTATTAGGACTTCTGATGAGAGAAGCTGAAATATGGGAAAAGATTTAAAAGGCAAAGAGCTTGGATTGTGAATATCCACTTGATTGTCATTTGATATGTTGGTCAATCAAAGATTTAGCTATTGGACTGGGATAAAATCAAAGGATTTATAGGAGGAAATATAAAAAATGAAATTAGGAATCGTCGGATTACCCAATGTTGGAAAAAGTACATTATTTAATTCATTGACAAAGGCAGGCGCAGAATCTGCAAATTATCCGTTCTGTACCATTGACCCTAATGTAGGTGTTGTTACAGTGCCGGATGAGAGACTGAAGCTTCTCGGAGACTTTTATCATTCTAAGAAAGTGACACCTGCTGTAATTGAATTCGTAGATATTGCAGGACTTGTAAAGGGAGCATCCAAAGGAGAAGGCCTTGGAAACCAGTTCCTTGCAAATATCCGTGAGGTAGATGCAATCGTTCATGTAGTCCGCTGCTTTGAAGATTCCAATGTTATCCATGTAGATGGAAGTATTGATCCTATCCGTGATATTGAAACTATTAATCTGGAGCTGATCTTCTCAGACCTTGAGATCCTTGAGAGAAGAATTGCAAAAGTTACAAAAACAGCACGCATGGACAAAGAGGCTGCCAAGGAGCTTGATTTCCTTCAGAAGGTAAAAACACATCTGGAAGATGGCAAGATGGCAATCACTATGGAAATGGAAAATGAAGATGAAGAAGCCTGGATGTCTACTTATAATCTGCTTACCTGGAAGCCTGTGATCTATGCAGCAAACGTAGCAGAAGGAGATCTGGCTGATGACGGTGAAAGCAACAGTCATGTACAGGCAGTGCGCAAATATGCGGCAGAGCAGAACAGTGAGATTTTCGTTATCTGTGCAGAAATCGAAGAAGAGATCTCTGAACTGGATGATGATGAGAAGAAAATGTTCCTGGAGGATCTGGGACTGACAGAATCAGGACTTGAGAAACTTGTAAAAGCAAGCTATCATCTCCTTGGACTGATGAGTTTCCTTACTTCAGGTGAGGATGAGACAAGAGCATGGACGATTAAAATCGGAACAAAGGCTCCGCAGGCAGCAGGTAAGATCCATACAGATTTTGAGCGAGGATTTATTAAAGCTGAGGTTGTAAATTATCAGGATCTTCTGGACTGTGGTTCCTATGCAGGTGCCAGAGAGAAAGGTCTTGTAAGAATGGAAGGTAAAGAATACGTTGTACAGGATGGAGATGTGATCTTATTCCGATTCAATGTATGATGAACAGGTGATTTATGGAAATGTCGATACGTTTTCCGGGACCCGGCCTGGTCTTTGATTATGTGCCGCGCTCATTTCAGATATTTGGAATGGAATTTACCATATATGGAGTACTGATTGCTGTGGGTGCTCTTCTTGGAATGGGACTTGTGACACTTGAAGCGAAACGAAATGGGGAAGATCAGAACAGGTATCTCGATATGATACTTATTTCCCTGATGGTTTCAGTGGCAGGTTCCAGATTATTTTATGTGGCTTTTTCATGGGGATTTTATAAAGAAAATCTGAATGCCATACTGGACTTTCGAAATGGTGGTTACGCTTTATATGGTGGTCTGCTCTTTGGATTTCTTGCGGCAGCGGTATTTTGCAGGATTACCAAAATGTCATTCTGGCAGAGTGCCGATATTGCGTGTCCCGGAATACTTCTGGGACAGGCTATAGGGCGCTGGGGTAACTTTTTTAACAGAGAGTCTTTCGGAGAATATACAGATCTGCCATGGGCAATGCAGATACCGGTTTCAGCTGTGCGGTCAGGAGAAGTTTCGGGAGCAATGAGAGATAATCTGCTGACTATAAATGGGATTTCATATATTCAGGTTCAGCCGATTTTTCTTTATGAAAGTCTGTGGTGTCTGCTGCTATTTCTGCTGTTGATGGCCATGCGCCGAAAAAAGAAATATGAAGGCGAATTGTTTATGATCTATCTGGCAGGTTATGGTCTGGGAAGGTTTTTCTTTGAATGGTTCAGAACAGATAAGCTTTATATTCCGGGGACAAAAGTGGGGATTTCGCTGGTAATTTCCGCTATATTATTTGCTGTTTTTATGCCTGTAGTGATCATACGCAGAGTGATGGCACAGAAAAGAGATACTATACGCCGGCAGAGGAAAAAAAGATTTCTGGATGAGTCAGTGAAAGAAAAACAGATGTTTCCTGAGACTTCTGAAATGAAACCGGAACCGGAAATCCGGCCGGAGATGGATGAACAGGTAAAGCCAGATGTGGGAACTTCTCCCACAAATTCAAAAGAAGAACAGTAAAAAAACATATATCTGAAAGATAAGTGGGTTGAAAGTGGAAATTCAACCCACTTTTTGTGTATAAAAGCCCATTTTTCTCGTAAAAATAAGGTTGTTTCATAAATGTTAACAGAGTTCTAAATTTTAAAAATCTTTTTCTCCCCCTTGTTTTTTCAGCCTAAATAGTTTAGAATAAGCACATAAGTGGTAGAAAGTGGTGAATAGTGGTGGTGAGTGGGGAATAACGGCAGAGTCCATTACCACCTGAGAAATCTGAAGGGGAGATTCAGATTTTGCGAGAGTAGGTGAGTAACATGTTCATGGGAGAGTATAACCACACGATCGACGCGAAGGGGCGTCTGATCATTCCTTCTAAATTCAGGGAGCTCTTAGGGGAAGAGTTTGTTCTGACAAGAGGGCTTGATGGCTGTCTTTACATTTATCCGATGGATGAATGGGAATCCTTTGAAATGAAGCTCAGATCTTTACCACTTACAAATAAAAATGCCAGAACTTTTTCACGATTCTTTGTAGCTGGAGCAACTACATGTGAACTGGACAGGCAGGGACGAATCCTTGTACCGCAGACACTGCGCGAATTTGCCGGTCTGGAGAAAGATGTGGTTCTGACAGGTAATCTGAACAGAATTGAAGTTTGGAGCAAAGAAAAATGGAATGAGATCTGTGATTATGATGACATGGACAGCATTGCAGAGAGCATGCAGGACATGGGAATCACAATCTGACAGGTCTCGTTTGAAGTATCTTGCAAAGTAAATCCAGACAGGAGACGGAGATGGAATTTAAACACAAATCTGTATTACTGGAAGAGACCATTGAAGGTTTGGATATCAAACCGGACGGAATCTACGTGGATGGTACTTTAGGAGGTGCAGGGCATGCCGGTGAGGTATGCAGGAAACTTTCTGCCAAGGGGAGATTTATTGGCATAGATCAAGACCAGGATGCGATAATTGCTGCGAGTGAGAGGTTAGCCCCCTATAAACAGGCGACGATCATTCGCAGCAATTATTGTTACATGGTACAGGAACTGGCAGCAAGAGGCATCTATAAAGTCGACGGGATTCTCCTTGATCTTGGAGTATCTTCCTATCAGCTTGACAATGAAGAACGCGGTTTTACCTACAGGGTAGATGCACCGCTCGATATGCGCATGGACCAGCGCCAGACGCAGACAGCCGGCGATATTGTCAATGGCTATGAAGAAAAAGAATTATACCGTATTATTCGTGATTACGGTGAAGATAAATTTGCAAAAAATATTGCAAAACATATTGTTGCCGCCAGACAGGTGAAACCGATCACAACCACCGGAGAACTGACAGAGATCATCAGAGAATCCATTCCCATGAAGATGCAGGTGAAGTCAGGACATCCGGCCAAGAGAACTTTTCAGGCAATCCGTATTGAGCTTAACAGAGAGCTCGATGTGCTGCGGGATTCTCTGGATGGAATGATCGATATCCTTGATGATGGCGGAAGACTTTGCATTATCACTTTTCATTCTCTGGAGGACAGAATTGTAAAGACGATTTTCAGAAAAAATGAGAATCCGTGTACCTGCCCTTCAGATTTTCCTGTATGCGTATGCGGGAAGAAATCCAAAGGAAAAGTGATCACAAGAAAGCCGATTCTTCCGGGGGAGACAGAGATGGAAGAGAATCCGCGTTCCAAAAGTGCAAAGCTTCGGATTTTTGAGAGAGTATTATAATTAGAGAGGCATGAAATGGCGAGAACGACCAGGAGTGAAACAGCAAGAAGAAGCAGAACCAGTGCCAGAACAAACAGAGGAATGTATGTTGACGGAAATACGGTCAGACGTCTTGCAGAAGTTCCGGAGAGAAAGAGGCAGCCGGGAAGACAGAATCCGGGAAGGCAGCAGACCAATCGAAACCGAAGAGTGCAGGCGAGTCCTGCGCAGGTACCAAGGCAGAAACATCAGTTGAGTAAAGAAGCACAGAAGAACAGGCAGAAGGCGACTGCAATGAACTGGGGATTTGTAGCGTTTCTGGCAGTTGTATGTGTGGCGATATTATTCTGCTCTGTGAAATATCTTCGTTACAAATCAGAGATTACCGCAAAGATGAGTACAGTTGCATCTCTTGAGGAGGAACTGGCAGATTTAAAAGAAGACAATGATGCATATTACAGCCAGGTGACATCAAATGTGGATCTGAATAAGATTAAGCAGACTGCATTGGGAAGACTGGGGATGAAATATCCGTCAGATGATCAGACAGTAACCTATTCTACATCGGGTAACAGCTATGTAAGACAGTATCAGGATATACCAGATTCAAAGTAGGTGATTAATTGAGCAATACGGGAAGAAAGAGTCGAAGAAGACCACAGAGAAAAATAAATCAAAACATGAAAGAAAAGCTGCTGATATTGTTTGGAATTGTGTTACTGCTTCTGGTAATATTAGTGCTGAGAATTACTTATATTAATGCTACCAGTGGAAGCAAATACAAAAAACAGGTGTTAAGTCAGGCACAGCAGAAATATGAGAGCCAGGTACTGCCGGCAAAGAGAGGCGATATTTATGACAAGAACGGAAATATACTGGCTACCAGCAATAAAGTTTATAATGTGATCCTGGACTGTAAAACTGTAAATTCAGATGAGGACTATGTAGAGCCAACAATACGTGCCTTAAATGAGGTGCTGGGGATTGATGAAGAAACAGTGCGTTCTCTTTTGGCCGATTCAAGAACCAGCCAGAGTCAGTATCAGGTACTGACAAAACAGCTGTCTATGGACAAAAAGAAAGAATTTGAAAAATATAAGGCAGAGGATGAAGATTCCGGTCTTACTAAAGCGCAGGCAAAGGAACGGGCAAATATCAAAGGCGTCTGGTTTGAAGAGGATTATCTGAGAAGTTACCCGTTTAATGAAACAGCATGCGATACAATTGGTTTTGCACTGGACAGAGATGTGGCAGATATCGGACTGGAAGGGTACTATAACAGCACACTGACAGGCGTAGACGGAAGACAGTATGGGTATATCAATGATGATTCAGATGTGGAGCAGACCATTATTGCTGCGGTGAATGGAAAAAGCATTCAGACCAGCATTGACATCGGTGCACAGCAGATTGTTGAGAAATATGTTAATGGATTTAAAGAGGCAATGGGGGCCAAGAATATAGGTGTCATTGTTGAAAATCCGTCCACCGGTGAGATTATTGCCATGGATGGTGGTGACCGTTATGATCTGAATAATCCGAGAGATCTTTCCGCTGTATATACAGAAGATGAAATCAAAGCGATGAATGATGTGGAAACAGTGGAGGCTCTGAATGGTATGTGGAGTAATTTCTGCGTCACAGATGCCTATGAGCCGGGATCTGTTGTAAAGCCGATCGTCATGGCTTCTGCATTGGAAAAGGGTGCGATACAGGAAACAGATACATTTGTATGCGATGGATCGCAGACTTTTGGAGATACTATGATCAAGTGTGCGGTTTATCCGAGCGCACATGGCACAGAGACACTGGGAGAGGTAATTGCAAACTCCTGTAATGATGCAATGATGCAGATTGGTGCCAAGATGGGAGCTACTCAGTTTATCAAAGCACAGAGTCTGTTTAATTTCGGAACAAGGACAGGGATTGACCTGCCGAATGAAGGCGCAGGTATTATCCATACTAAGGACAGTATGGGGGAAACAGAACTTGCATGTTCTGCTTTTGGACAGGGTTTTACCTGTACCATGATCCAGGAAATCAATGCGATGAGTTCCGTTATCAATGGCGGATATTATTATCAGCCGCATCTTGTGACAAAGGTTCTTGACAGTAATGGTGGAACTATAAAAACAATCTCGCCGATACTTCTGAAGCAGACGATTTCCTCCAGGATTTCCAGTGATATCAGAAGCTATATGGCATTGAGTGTACAGCAGGGTACCAGCCGTCATTCCAAAGTGCAGGGTTACAGTTCAGGCGGTAAAACAGGTACAGCGGAGAAATACCCGCGAGGAAACGGAAAATATCTGGTTTCTTTTATTGGATTTGCTCCTGTAGATGACCCGGCTGTGGTAATTTATGTAGTTGTAGATGAACCGAATGTAGAGGATCAGGCAAACAGTACTTATCCGCAGTATATTGCACAGGGAATCCTTTCGGAGCTTCTTCCGTATCTGAATGTAGTGCCGGATGAATCTGAAGATGGAACAGTGCCGGAGACAGAATTGTGGGAAGGGTTTAAGGGACATTTAAAGAGTACTTCCATATCGGACAGTGAACTTGACAGTGACGGTAATCTAGTGGATGCAGATGGCAATCTGATAGACTGGGATGGAAACCGGATTGATGAAAACGGATATCTGCTGGATGCCAATGGAGATCACATATTGGATGAGGAAGGCAATTATAAGATGTCTACAAATCTTGTCAGTGCTTCGGGAAGTACGGATGCAGATTCTTCAGGAGATGCAGTATCCAATCCTGATGCACCTGCACCTCTGGAGGATGATGAAGCTGAGACGACTGAGGATAATGACGAAGAGACAGACGGTATTACCAATGAAGAAGCAGGTCTGGAATAAAAACGTATAGTTATAGCTCCGCAGAGAATGGTCATATATTGTTATGACAATCTCTGCGGAGCTTTTTTTATGAAAAAAAATATGACGTTTCACAAGAGAAAAATATGGGTGGTATTACTCTGCTGTATTTTAATGATGACAGGCCTTATCGGAAGACTGGTATATCTTATGTGTTTCAGATCAGACTATTATTATAAGAAAGCAAAAGAACTTCACGAAAGAGAGAGAGAGATCAAAGCGGCCAGAGGAGAGATTCTGGATGCAAAGGGAAAAGTTCTGGCATCAAACAGGACGGTATGTACAATTTCTGTGATCCACAGTCAGATTAAAGAACCTGAAAAAGTAATCGCCCTGCTGTCTGAAAAACTGAAAATAGATGAGGCAGAAGTGAGAAAAAGAGTGGAGAAAATCTCTTCCATAGAAATAGTAAAGACAAATGTGGAAAAAAGTACAGGTGATGAGATAAGAGAGTGCAGTCTGGCAGGGGTGAAAGTTGATGAGGATTATAAGCGTTACTATCCATGTGGAAGTCTGGCTTCAAAAGTCATTGGCTTTACGGGAGGTGATAATCAGGGAATTATCGGTCTGGAAGTGAAATATGAAGAAGTCCTGAGGGGACAGCCGGGTAAAATCCTGACAACAACAGATGCCAGGGGTGTGGAAATTGATAAATTGGGTGAGACAAGGGAAAAACCGATAGAGGGGAAAAGCCTGATGATCAGCCTTGATGTAAATATTCAGGAATTTGCGCAGCAGTCAGCTTTGAAAGTAATGGAGGAAAAGCAGGCAGAACGTGTATCTATCCTGCTGATGAATCCACAGAACGGCGAAATATATGCATGTGTCAATGTGCCGGAATTTGACCTGAATGATCCTTTTACCCTGACAGATGATCTGAATATGCAGTTAAATGAATCCGGGATAACAATACCGTCGGAAGATCACAATGAACAAAGTGAACTGGCAGTGCAGACAGCATCAGGAAAAACAAATACAGAAAGAAAGCAGGAATTACTGAATCAGATGTGGAGAAATCCCTGTTTGAATGATACTTATGAACCGGGCTCCACATTTAAAATCATCACCATGGCAGCCGGACTGGAGGCTGGTGTTGTTTCACCTGGGGACCGTTTTTATTGTCCCGGATATAAAGTGGTGGAGGATCGCAGAATCCACTGTGCAAAAAGAACAGGACATGGATCCCAGAATTTTGTGGAAGGTGCACAGAATTCCTGTAACCCTGTGTTTATAGAGGTGGGGCTTCGCCTTGGGGTAGAACGTTATTATAAGTATTTCAGACAGTTTGGACTTCTGGATAAAACCGGGACAGATCTTCCGGGAGAGGCAGGAACTATTATGCATCAGAAGAAAAATATGGGAGAAGTGGAACTGGCAACGGTTTCTTTTGGACAGTCTTTTCAGATTACGCCTGTTCAGCTGGCTGCAACAGTAAGTTCACTTATAAACGGAGGCAGACGGGTGACACCGCATTTTGGAGTCGCAGTGTTAAATCCTGACAGAACAGAGGGTGAGAAACTGATTTTTCCGGTAAAGGAAGGAATTGTCTCTGAAGAGACTTCGAAGGAAATAAGAGAAATCCTGGAAACAGTAGTATCTCAGGGCTCCGGAAAAAATGCAAAAATTGAAGGATATGCCATCGGTGGGAAAACTGCCACTTCTCAGACACTGCCAAGAAGTGCAAATCGTTATATTTCCTCTTTTTTGGGATTTGCACCTGCAGAAGATCCGCAGATACTGGGACTGTGTATTATTCATGATCCGAAAGGAATCTATTATGGAGGGACAGTAGCTGCACCTGTGATACGTGGTATTTTTGAGAATATCTTGCCATATCTTGGAATTGAAAAAAGTGATGTTTCTGATTTTTCTGCAGAAGGCAATTAGGGAAATTCCGCAGGCAGGGTTGATAAATAAGCAAAAAAGCCTTATACTAAAAGAAATCTGAAAGTAAAAAACTTTCAGGAAAAAACGAAAGAATGAATGAGGTGTAAGATGGAATTTCAAGTTGTAATCCCTGTGCTGATTTCTTTTGCAATCAGCGTTGTATTAGGACCGGTCATCATTCCTTTTCTTCGGAGACTGAAGATGGGCCAGACAGAAAGAACAGAGGGCGTACAGTCCCATTTAAAGAAAGCAGGAACACCTACAATGGGTGGAGTGATCTTTCTGATCGCCACAGCGATAACTGCATTATTTTATGTAGGGGATTATCCGAAGATCATTCCGGTACTGTTCCTGACTCTTGGATTTGGAATTATCGGATTTCTGGATGATTATCTGAAGGTTGTGCTGAAACGCTCAGACGGACTGCTGCCATGGCAGAAATTTTTACTTCAGGTAGTTCTGACTGCGATTTTTGTATTTTATATTGTTAAGTATACAGATATCTCACTGACTATGAGAATCCCATTCTGGAGCGGACATTTTCTGAATCTTGGATGGTTGGCAGTTCCGGTTCTTTTCTTTGCTGTGATCGGTACTGTGAATGGAGTTAATTTTACGGATGGTCTGGATGGTCTTGCTTCCAGTGTGACTCTGATCGTTGCAGTATTTTTTACAGTAGTTTCTATTGGAATGAAATCGGGGATCGAGCCGATTACAGGTGCAGTTGTGGGAGGTCTGATGGGATTTCTGTTGTTTAATGTATATCCGGCAAAAGTGTTTATGGGAGACACAGGTTCTCTGGCATTGGGCGGTTTTGTTGCAGGTACGGCTTATGTGATGCAGATGCCGTTATTTATCCTGCTTGTGGGTCTGATCTATCTGATAGAAGTACTTTCCGTTATCATTCAGGTAACTTATTTCAAGGCAACACATGGAAAGCGTATTTTTAAGATGGCACCGATCCATCATCATTTTGAGTTATGCGGATGGTCTGAAACACGTGTAGTTGCGGTATTCTCAGTTATTACAGCGGTTATGTGTATGGTCGCACTGCTGGCACTGTAAGATTTTGGCTAAGCAGATTTCAGCGTTATGCTGATAAAAGGGAGGAAAATTATTATGGAATTACAGGGAAAAAAGGTACTTGTATTCGGTTCCGGAAAAAGCGGAATCGGAGCATCTGACCTTCTGGCAAAGGTAGGAGCATTTCCGGTTATCTATGACGGAAATGCCGAAACAGATAAAGACGCAGTTGTACATAAAACAGATGGGACATATCCAGTCACTGTATATGCAGGAGAACTTCCGAAAGAAGTACAGGACAGTCTTGATCTGGTAGTTTTAAGCCCCGGAGTACCGACAGATCTTCCACTTGTAAAGAGTTTTTATGAGCAGGGGCTTCCGGTATGGGGAGAGGTGGAACTGGCATACAGAGTAGGTGACGGTGAAGTGCTTGCCATCACAGGAACAAACGGAAAAACTACTACAACAGCACTTCTTGGAAAAATTATGCAGGATGCACGTGAGTCTGTTTTTGTAGTCGGCAATATCGGAACCCCATATACTTCCAAAGCACTGGAGATGAAGCCAAATTCTATAACTGTTGCAGAAATCAGCAGTTTTCAGCTAGAAACGATTGATGAGTTTGCACCAAAGGTATCTGCAATCCTGAATATTACAGAGGACCATCTGAACCGTCATCATACAATGGAAGAGTATATACGTGTGAAAGAACTGATCACTGAGAATCAGGGTACAGAAGATGTATGCGTGCTGAATTATGAAGATGAGGTTCTGCGTGAGTTTGGAAAACATCTGACTCCACGAGTGGTATATTTCTCCAGCGGACGTAAACTGGATGAGGGAATTTATCTGGATGGAAATAAAATCATCCTGAAGGACGGAGAAAAAGAAATCGAAGTAGTTAAGACAGAAGATCTGAAGCTTCTTGGAAAACACAATTTTGAGAATGTTATGGCCGCAGTTGCAATGGCTTACTACGATGGAGTATCCTTGGACAGCATCCGTAAGAGCATCTGTGAATTTACAGCTGTTGCACACAGAATCGAATATGTGACAGAGAAAAAAGGCGTTGTATATTATAATGATTCCAAAGGAACTAACCCGGATGCGGCAATTAAAGGAATCCAGGCAATGAACCGTCCGACACTTCTGATCGGCGGCGGTTATGATAAACAGTCCGGTTATGATGAATGGATTGAGGCATTTGACGGAAAGGTACGTTATCTGGTGCTGATCGGTCAGACAAAGGAGAAAATCAAAGAAGCTGCTGAGAAACATGGTTTCCATGACATCATCCTCTGCGAAGATCTGAAAGAGGCAGTAAAGGTATGTGAGGAGAAAGCACAGCCTGGAGATGCTGTTTTGCTTTCTCCCGCATGTGCAAGCTGGGGACAGTTTGATAACTATGAACAGCGTGGAGATATGTTCAAGGAATATGTAAGAAATCTGTAGAATATCTATAAGTAAGAATTATAGCTGTCCGGCAGAGAAAGACGAAGCTGCAGTGACCGGCTATAGATAATTTTGCGGAGAAACAGATGGCGCGAAAAAGAGCGACAGATTTATCAAAAACAGATATGACGATGCTGGTACTGATAGTACTGCTTGTGATTTTTGGCCTGGCAGTATTATTCAGCTCCAGTGAATATAATGGCA
Organism: Blautia sp. DFI.1.216; assembly: GCF_020594215.1. Lineage (NCBI taxonomy): Bacteria > Bacillati > Bacillota > Clostridia > Lachnospirales > Lachnospiraceae > Blautia > Blautia sp. DFI.1.216. Next base: position 41,131 of record NZ_JAJDML010000010.1, on the reverse strand, counting down.
GAGTACGTTTCGGCGACTCTGCCTGTTATTTTAAGAAACAGTTATTTGCCACAGCATTGGGTATGGGAGTAATGTATATGGTTTCTTCCATTGATTATCATTTTTTTCTGAGGCTGGGACCAGTGGCATATCTGATTTCAATGTTTTTGTCCGGCGCAGTACTTTTTGTAGGTCAGGAGATCAACGGCTCAAAAAGATGGCTGAATCTTGGACCTTTATCTTTTCAGCCTTCAGAGTTTGCGAAAGTTGCTGTAATCCTTTTTCTTGCATGGCAGATCGAGCGTACAAAAAAAGCAACCATGGGCTTTGGATTTATGTGCAGGACAATATTGACCCTGCTGCCGATCATTGGTCTTGTAGGTTCAAATAATCTGAGTACAGCGATCATTATTCTGGGTATCGGTGGAATTCTGATTTTTGTATCCAATCCGGGATATCTGGAATTTATCGGGCTTGGCAGCGCAGGTGCAGGTTTCATAGCTGTTTTTCTTGCTGCAGAGAGTTATCGTCTGGAACGTCTTGCAATCTGGAGAAATCCGGAGAAATATGAAAAAGGATTTCAGACGATCCAGGGACTGTATGCCATCGGCAGCGGCGGAATATTCGGCAGAGGATTTGGAAACAGTCTGCAGAAACTTGGATTTGTTCCGGAAGCGCAGAATGATATGATTTTTTCGATTATATGTGAGGAAATGGGAGCAGCCGGAGCTATCTTTCTGATTTTTCTGTTTGCAATGCTTCTGTGGCGGCTGGGTGTGGCTGCCATGCATGCAAAAGATCTGGCCGGAGCTCTTATCTGTTGTGGAATTATGGGGCATCTGGCTCTTCAGGTTATTTTGAATATTGCAGTGGTGACCAATACAATCCCCAATACAGGCATTACGCTGCCTTTTATCAGCTATGGAGGAACTTCGGCAGTGTTTCTTCTTGGGGAAATGGGACTTGCGATGAATGTTGGGAAATGTGACAGGATAAATTGAATTACAGGTTTCAGAATGGCGTAACATATAATAGAAAAAGCCATAAACTGTAAAGTAAGAGACTCTTTGGGAGCAAAAGGTTGGATGAAATCCATGTGACAGGTAAAGCATCTCTCAGCGGGGAGATTTTTATACAGGGATCTAAAAATGCAGCACTTCCAATGATAGCCGCATCTCTGATGCACAGAGGACTAAGCATTCTGAGGGGATGTCCCAGAATTTCAGATGTTTTTTGTATGGAAGAGATTTTGAAAAGTCTTGGTGCAGTGACCTGGTGGGACGATCACGATCTTTATCTGGATTGTTCCTGCGCAGACGGAACAGAAATTCCTGCAGTCTATACAGGCAGAATGCGTTCTTCGATCATTCTGGCAGGTGCGGTGCTTGCAAGAAACAGAAAATGCAGGATAGGGTATCCGGGCGGATGTACAATCGGGAAAAGACCAATAGATTTCCATCTTATGGCACTGAGAGCACTTGGCGCGGATGTCCGGGAAAATGCATCAGGCCTGGATGGAGAATGTGTCAGATTTGAAGGGCAGGATATTGTGTTTCCGAAATCGAGTGTGGGAGCTGCTCAACAGGCAATACTGGCAGCAGTTCTTGCAAAAGGTGTAACACATCTTTATAATTGTGCGAAAGAACCGGAGGTTTTCTGGCTCTGCAGATATCTGAAAACAATGGGAGCACTGATAGAAGGAGAAGAAACCGGTGAAATTACGATCAGAGGAGTGGATGAACTGAAAGGCGGAGACTACCGTATTCCTCCGGATCGTATTGTTGCAGGTACCTATCTGTGTGCGGCTGCGGCAGCAAGAAGTAAGATTATTCTTCATGATGTACCTGTGGAGGAGCTGCAGTCGTTTATGGAAGTATATCGGAAAATAGGTGGACAATATCAAGTAAATGGTGGTACACTAGAGGTCAATGGAAAGAATGCTGTCAGACCGGCTGTTTTAGTAGAAACAGAAATTTATCCGGGTTTTCCCACAGATCTGCAGGCTCCGTTGATGGCGGTGCTGACAGGTGCACAGGGACAGAGTACCATACGGGAAAATATTTTTGACCGGAGATTTGGCAGTGCTTTTCAGATGAAAAAAATGGGCGCAGATATTTCCGTAAGCGGAAACCAGGCAATCATAAGAGGGGGAAAAACTCTTAAGGGAACACAGGTACAGGCAGGAGATCTCAGAGGTGGTGCAGCCCTGCTCATTGCCGCACTTATGGCAGAGGGAGAAACCTGTGTTACAGGAGCCGGGTTTATCAGCAGGGGCTATGAGCATATCTGTGAAGATTTACGGACTTTGGGCTGCAGAATATGGCAGCCGGGGACAGAGGATTTGAGGATTTATGAGAGAAAGTAATTATGGGAAAAGACCTCCTATGAGTAAAAGGACGAAGAAGATGCTGGCAGGTATGATAGGCGCCGGAGTTATGGTCGCTGTGATAGTATTTTTTTCCTATTATAAAGTAGATACTGTTGAGGTGAGGGGAACTTCCCATTATACAGACGAAGAAGTAAAGAATATGGTGCTTCGGGGACCGATGGCTTCCAATTCGGTCCTTGCACCACTGCTCTACAGCACTACAAATACAGAGGACATTGCATATGTAGATGCATTTAAAGTTACCCAGCTGAACCGAAATACCATCTGTATCAGCGTAAAAGAGAAAAAAACAGTCGGATGCATCCGATATCTTGACAGTTACATTTATTTTGACAGAAATGGCATTTTTGTGGAGGGTTCTCAGAACAGAGATGAGACGGTTCCGTATTTTGACGGAATTCAGGTGAACAGCATCGTGATGGATGAGAAACTGGATATTAAAGGAGATACTGTACTGAATACAGCTGTAGCATTGTCTACAATCTTTCAGAAAAATGATATGATCCCCGATCATATCCAGTTTGACAGCAGCTATTCTATCAGCCTCATCTATGGGGATATAACTGTTCAGCTTGGAAAAGATGCTGATCTGGAAGAGAAGATGAACCGAGTGATAGCGATTCTGCCCAAAATTCAGGGAAAAAAAGGTATTCTTCATATGGAGAGTGTGGCTACGGAGTCCAATACCTTTGAAGAAGAACTGGAACAGGAAGAAGTTACTGCTGAGAACTGGAATGGCGGTTATGATGAAGATGGCAATTATACCGGAGACGGCGAGTATGACGAGGATGGTAATTATGTAGGTGCAAAACCGAAGACTGCTCTTGAGGAAGCAATTGAGAACTGGAATGGCGGTTATGATGAGGAAGGGGATTATACCGGAGCAGGTGAGTATGACGAATCCGGTAATTATGTGGGACCGAAGCCTACACAGGAATCTCTGGATGCGGCATCTGATGAGTCGGGAGACGGTTCAGGAGATGAAAGTTCCGCAGATGACCAGAGTTCTGAAACTTCAGAAGATGGAGAAAGTGATTCATCATATGACGACGGAAACTCAGATGATTCAGATGGATATGGTGATTATACAGAAGATAACAGTGATTATCAGGGGGATGATTCTGAGGGATATTGATAGTATATGGAAACTTTGAGATCAGAGAAGGCTCCGTACACTGATACAACATATTTACCGGAATTGCCGAAAAAGAGTGAAAAAAGTATAAAAAAACAAAATTAATGGTTGATTAATTCCCAAAAAAAATATATGATATATCTATATGTAACTTTGATATAAATCACTGAAAAGGATATCAGGTATAAATAAAGGAGGAAGTACGTTGTTAGAGATTATGTCAAACGAGGCTGAATCATCTGCCAAGATCATAGTGATCGGTGTAGGTGGAGCCGGAAATAATGCAGTAAACAGAATGGTGGAAGAGGCCATCGGCGGAGTAGAGTTTGTAGGTGTTAATACTGATAAGCAGGCTTTAACTCTGTGCAAAGCTCCAACTGTACTTCAGATTGGCGAGAAGATTACCAAAGGTCTTGGTGCAGGAGCCCAGCCTGAGGTTGGACAGAAAGCAGCAGAGGAGAGCATTGAAGAAGTAAAACAGTTAATGGAAGGTGCGGATATGGTATTCGTTACCTGTGGTATGGGAGGCGGAACCGGAACCGGAGCTGCACCTGTTATCGCAGCAGCAGCGAAAGAAATGGGTATCCTTACAGTTGGCGTTGTTACAAAACCTTTCCGTTTTGAAGCAAGAACTCGTATGAATAATGCACTTGCAGGCATTGAGAATCTGAAGAAAGCAGTGGATACATTAATCGTTATCCCGAATGATAAATTACTGGAAGTTGTAGATCGCAGAACAACCATGCCGGAAGCTCTGAAGAAGGCTGATGAAGTTCTGCAGCAGGCAGTACAGGGCATTACAGACCTGATCAATCTGCCGGCTCTGATTAACCTTGACTTTGCAGACGTTCAGACTGTAATGACAGACAAGGGAATTGCCCATATCGGTATCGGTGAAGCAAGAGGAGACGACAAAGCTATGGAAGCTGTACAGCAGGCCGTATCTTCTCCACTTCTTGAGACAACCATCAAAGGTGCTACACATGTTATCATTAATATTTCCGGAGATATTTCTCTTATGGATGCCAATGATGCCGCAAGCTATGTACAGGAGCTTACAGGTGAGGAAGCAAACATCATCTTTGGTGCCATGTATGATGATACAGTTGCTGACTACTGCAGAATCACAGTGATTGCAACAGGTCTGAATGATGATAACCTTCAGCAGACCCCTTTCGGAAAAAGAAGCACAGCTTCTTCCTTTGGTGCAAGAAGACCTTCTTCCACAGCAACGACAGGTACAGCAACAGCCGGAACTGCAGCAGGAAGCGGTATGAACATGCCTAGCTTCAGCCTTCCAACTATGAATGCCACACCATTTGGAGCATCTAAGACTCCGTCAAGCACTGTTCAGAAGAAGGATATCCAGATTCCGGATTTCTTAAGAAACAGATAGGATTATCTGTTTTGCAGTGAAATAATTTACAGACAGACAAAAGAGACATATTCCATATAGATGGACATGTCTCTTTTTTTGACCGAATCAGGGAAGTTCATTATCCCTGATATACGGGTGAAAATCCTGTTGCCATGGTGTTGATATTATGCGCCACAATGGCACTGGAAGGTGTCACATCTTGTATCGGAAGATGCATGTGCATTAGAGCCGTCTACCTGAATGGAGGATGCTGTACATTTGCAGTTATCATTATAGGTACAGTTATGGGCTTTGCAGTCGATCTGGATTTTGTCGCAGCCACAGTCATCTGTATAGCTGTCTTTCATGGAACTGCCGGTTCTCTCTCGGAAACTGCCGCAGCTTGTCTCATTTGCAGAAGTAGCATTTTCGCCTGTCACGTCAATATCACCCTTTGAACAGAGCTGTTCTTTGTTGTAAACACAGGTCATTGCTGAACATTTAAGAATTGTCATAGAGTTACCCTCCTGAGAAAATCTGAGATAACTATTCAATACTGCTGTAGTGCAAGAGTACTGAACAGTTACATTGAATAAGTTTCGGAGATAGGATGTGCAGTTTGAGAGAAAATATACATGAGGTTGAAAAAAATAAAGAAAATGTAAAAAGTACTTGACATAGCAGACTGAACATGGTATCTTATACAAGTACGTAAGAAAACAAAGCAGAGTTCCACTCTCACCTCAGCGCATTTAGTTTAGCGGCTTGGGTTTATATTGCACAGAGAAGGCTGATATTTAAGGTTGGCAGGAATAAGGAGATTGTTCCGCAGATTAAGAAGAAAAGATATCAGCAGTGTGATAGCGGAGTGTGGATTTTGTCCACGCTTTTTTTATGTAAATGAGGGCGACGAGAAGTCATTAGAATCTATCTAACAGGTATGGAGGTGCACTACAATTAGCAATTTAATGATTAACGAACAGATCAGAGACAAAGAGGTACGCTTAATCGGTTCGGACGGAGAACAGCTTGGAATCATGTCCGCGAAAGAAGCAATGTTCAAAGCTCAGGAGGCAGGGCTTGACCTGGTAAAAATTGCCCCGCAGGCGAAACCGCCGGTATGTAAGATCATCGATTATGGTAAATACCGTTATGAGCTTGCAAGAAAAGAAAAAGAAGCCAAGAAGAAGCAGAAGACCATCGATGTCAAAGAAGTGCGACTTTCTCCAAACATTGATACCAATGACCTGAATACGAAAGTCAACGCCGCCAGAAAGTTCCTCTCCAAGGGTGACAGAGTAAAGGTAACATTACGTTTCCGTGGACGAGAAATGGCACATATGGCAAGCAGCAGACATGTACTCGATGATTTTGCAAAACAGCTTGCAGACGTGGCAACAGTGGAGAAGGCACCGAAGGTTGAAGGCAGAAGCATGACCATGTTTTTAACGGAAAAACGTTAAATATAATAGAGATACAGTTTAAGGAGGAATTAACAATGCCAAAAATTAAAACTTGCAGAGCAGCAGCAAAGCGTTTCAAAAAAACAGGTACAGGAAAATTAGTAAGAAATAAAGCTTATAAGAGCCATATCTTAACAAAGAAATCTCAGAAGAGAAAAAGAAATCTGAGAAAATCTACTGTTGTTGATGCTACTAATGTTAAGAGCATGAAGAAAGCATTACCGTATTTATAAGAAGCATTCATCATTTGAAGATAGACGTACAGGAGGAAATTTAAGAAATGGCAAGAATTAAAGGCGGATTAAACGCAAAGAAAAAACATAATCGTACATTAAAACTGGCAAAAGGTTACAGAGGAGCCCGTTCCAAACAGTATAGAGTTGCTAAGCAGTCTGTAATGAGAGCACTTACAAGCTCCTACGCAGGAAGAAAACAGAAAAAACGTCAGTTCAGACAGCTCTGGATCGCACGTATCAATGCAGCAGCAAGAATGAACGGATTATCCTACAGCAAACTGATGCATGGACTGAAAGTTGCAAACATCGACATCAACAGAAAGATGCTTGCTGAACTTGCAGTGAACGATGCAGAAGGATTTGCAGCACTTGCTGAGATCGCTAAAAAAGCAATCGCATAATTGGCGGTTTTAGAGAGATATAAGATTTGATAAATTAAATCAGAATTTTGAGGTACGCATAGAAATTGTTACGGTTTCTGTGTGTACCTTTTTTGATGTATTTTTCGATGAATGGGATAAAATTGCGTGTGCGGTGCGGTCAAGTGTCCATGAAAGACGGAAAAATCTTAAATTTCCATAAAGTTTTTCTTGCATGGTCAAATATATGGTGATATAATTCAAAACAGCAACATATTAAAGTGTCAGTGGAAGCCAAAGCCGGCTGGGAACCCAGTTGGCTTTTTGTTACTTTTCAGTTCCTCTACATAATAAATGAACTTGCGGAATTTAGCACATCAAAAATGATGTACCAGGTGGAATGAATGGTAACGGAAGCTAACCTTATGAGCCGTAAGAGGGACGAAAGGACTGACAAAATATAAGGAGGATTTTATTATGAAAAACCTGAAAAAAATCATCAGTGTTACTGCGGCAGCAGCAATGGTAATGTCAACAGTTGCACCTGTATCTGTATTTGCAGACGATGCTACATTTAAGATCGGTGGAATCGGACCTGTAACCGGAGCAGCAGCAATCTATGGACAGGCTGTAAAGAATGCAACAGAGCTTGCAATCAATGAAGTAAACGAAGACGGCGGAATCAACGGATATCAGGTAGAGTTCAAATTTGAAGATGATGAAAACGATGCTGAGAAAACCCTGAACGCTTACAACGCATTAAAAGACTGGGGAATGAACATCCTGGTTGGTACAGTTACTTCCACACCTTGTGTAGCTGTAGCAAATGAAACAGCAGCAGACAATATGTTCCAGCTTACTCCATCCGGATCTGCAACAGAGTGTGTTGCTAATCCGAACGTATTCCGTGTATGCTTCTCTGACCCGAACCAGGGTACTGCAGCAGCTCAGTACATTGGAGAGCATAAACTTGCTACAAAAGTAGCTATTATCTACGATAGCTCTGATGTATATTCATCAGGTATCACACAGAACTTCACAGCAGAAGCAGCTAATCAGGGTATTGAAATCGTATCTTCCGAAGCATTCACTGCTGATAACAATAAAGACTTCTCCGTACAGCTTCAGAAAGCAAAAGACGGTGGTGCTGAATTAGTATTCCTTCCGATTTATTATACAGAAGCTTCCCTGATCCTTGCACAGGCAGACAGCATGGGATTTGAAACTAAATTCTTCGGATGCGACGGTATGGACGGTATCCTTGGTGTAGAAAACTTTGATACATCTCTTGCAGAGGGGCTGATGCTTCTTACACCATTTGCAGCAGATTCTACAGATGAGAAAACCCAGAACTTTGTAAAAGCATACAAAGATGCTTACAAAGACACACCAAACCAGTTCGCAGCAGATGCTTATGATGCAGTATACGCAGTCAAAGCAGCAGCAGAAAAAGAAGATGTAAAAGCAGACATGGATGTTGCAGATATCTGTGCAGCACTTGAAAAAGGCATGACCGAGATCACACTTGAAGGTGTTACAGGTGACGAGATCACATGGACAGAAGACGGTGAGCCGAACAAAGCTCCGAAAGCTGTAGAAATCAAAGATGGTGCTTACGCAGCAATGGAATAATGAAATTGAAATAACTGAAAAGATTTCATAAGAAATAAAATGCGATTGTTCCTGGAGTGGACAATGGTTGCATGCCAACGGGGCTGTCTGAATTATGCAGACAGCCCTGTTGCCTAATACGTTATTACATTAATGCGTTAATGACAGATTTACTTTTGGCAAAATAAACAAGACAGATTTCGCTAAAGGCAAATCTGCCAGTTTTACACACAATAAAATTATTTAAATATAAGAAAGGAAAGACTTCTATGAGTAGTTTTATATCATATCTTATCAGTGGTATCAGCCTCGGAAGTGTATATGCGATCATCGCTCTTGGTTATACCATGGTATACGGAATCGCTAAAATGCTGAACTTCGCTCATGGAGATGTTATCATGGTCGGCTCTTATGTAGTTTATGTCGCAGTCAGCGGCATGGGATTAAATCCGATTTTAGCCATCCTGCTGTCCATTATCATCTGTACACTCATGGGCGTTGTGATCGAAGGCGTTGCGTATCGACCACTGCGTAATGCAGCTTCACCTCTGGCTGTTCTGATCACAGCAATTGGTGTCAGCTATCTGCTTCAGAACGTGGCCCTTCTGATCTGGGGAGCAGATACCAAATCATTCAGTAACGTGATCAGTCTTCCATCCCTGAAACTTGCAGGTGGTTCTATCGTGATCACTGGTGTAACCATCGTAACCATTATCGGTGGTATCCTGATCATGGCAGGTCTGATGCTCTTTATCAGCAAGACAAAAACAGGACAGGCAATGCTTGCCGTATCTGAGGATAAAGGCGCTGCCCAGTTAATGGGTATTAACGTAAACAAAACAATCTCCATTACTTTTGCAATCGGTTCCGGACTTGCAGCAATCGCAGGTGTGCTTCTCTGCTCTGCATACCCGTCTTTGACACCATATACAGGTGCTATGCCTGGTATCAAAGCATTCGTTGCAGCTGTATTTGGCGGTATCGGATCTATCCCGGGAGCCTTTATCGGAGGTGTTGTTCTGGGTATCCTGGAGATTTTTGGTAAAGCTTATATCTCTTCACAGATGGCTGATGCCATTGTATTCGGTGTTCTGATCGTAGTTCTGGTTGTGAAACCTACCGGTATTCTTGGTAAGAACATTCAGGAGAAAGTGTGAGGTGGCAGACATGGAAAAGAAGAAATTAAACAAAACAACAAAAAGCAATCTCATTACATACGGAATGGTTCTTGCAGCATATCTGATCGTACAGGGAATGATCGCAGGGAATCTGCTTTCCAACCTGATGCAGGGTCTTCTGGTGCCTCTTTGTGTATATATTATCCTGGCTCTTTCCCTGAACCTGACGGTTGGTATTCTGGGTGAGTTAAGTCTTGGACATGCTGGATTTATGTGTATCGGTGCTTTCACCAGTGCAGCATTTACAAAGGCAACTATGGATACATTTACAAATGCAGGACTTCGTTTCTTCGTTGCTCTGATCATCGGAGCTGTATGTGCAGGTATCTTTGGATTCCTGATCGGTATTCCTGTACTTCGTCTGAAAGGTGACTACCTTGCTATCGTAACACTGGCATTTGGTGAGATCATTAAGAATATCATCAATGTGCTTTATGTAGGAATTGACAGCAACGGAATCCATTTTTCCATGAAAGACCAGATGTCTCTTGGAATGGAGCCTGGTGGAAAAATGATCATCAGTGGTGCCATGGGTATCACAGGTACACCGAGACAGTCAACCTTTACTATAGGTGTGATTCTGATCCTGGTTACTTTATTCGTAGTTCTGAACCTGATCAATTCCAGAGACGGACGTGCGATCATGGCAATCCGTGATAACCGTATTGCAGCGGAATCAATTGGTATTGATATCACAAAGTATAAACTGAAAGCATTTGCAATCTCAGCAGCATTAGCCGGTATCGGCGGTGTGCTTTATGCTCATAATCTTGCAACTTTAACAGCACTTCCGAAGAACTTCGGTTATAACATGTCTATCATGTTCCTGGTATTCGTAGTTCTCGGTGGAATTGGAAATATGCGTGGTTCTATTATTGCGGCAGTGATTCTGAACCTTCTTCCTGAGCTTCTGCGTGGACTCAGTGATTACCGTATGCTGTTCTATGCAATCGTGCTGATCGTAATGATGCTGATCAACTGGGCACCTAAGGCAATCGAGATGAGAGAACGTCTTTTCAGTAAATTTAAGAAAAAGGAGGCATAAGCTATGGCATTGCTGGAAGTAAATCATTTAAATATTTCATTCGGCGGTCTTCATGCAGTGGATGATTTCCATGTCTCCATCGAGAAAGGACAGCTTTATGGTCTGATCGGTCCGAATGGTGCCGGTAAGACTACAATCTTTAACCTTCTTACAGGTGTGTATAAGCCGGATGAGGGAATCATCAATCTGGACGGACAGGATATCACCGGAAAGAGTACCATTGATATCAACAAGGCGGGAATCGCCAGAACATTCCAGAATATCCGTCTGTTCCATCAGATGAGTGTGCTGGACAATGTAAAGGCAGGACTTCACAATCATGATAAATACAGCCTTTTTACAGGTATTGTACATACTCCGAAATACTTTAAGGTTGAGAAAACCATGAATGAGGAAGCAATGAAGCTTCTTAAAGTGTTTGATCTGGACAAAGAGGCAGATATCCTTGCATCCAACCTTCCTTATGGTAAACAGAGAAAGCTGGAGATTGCCAGAGCACTGGCAACAAAGCCGAAGCTTCTTCTTCTGGATGAGCCGGCTGCAGGTATGAACCCCAATGAAACTGAGGAACTGATGGATACCATCCGTTTTGTTCGTGATAACTTTGATATGACCATTCTTCTGATCGAGCATGATATGAAGCTGGTTTCAGGTATCTGTGAGGAGCTGACTGTACTGAACTTCGGTCATGTTCTGAGACAGGGCAAGACTTCAGATGTGCTCCATGATCCGGAAGTTATCAAGGCATATCTTGGAGAATAGGAGGAGAGACAGATGGCATTACTGGAAGTACAGGACATACAGGTTTATTATGGAATGATTCAGGCATTGAAGGGTGTTTCTTTCTCTGTAAATGAAGGTGAAGTTATTGCTCTGATCGGTGCAAACGGTGCAGGTAAAACAACTACCCTGCATACAGTGACAGGGCTTCTCCGGGCAAAATCAGGACATATTATTTATGACGGACAGGATATCACAAAGGTTCCGCCTCACAAGATCGTAACAATGGGTATGGCACATGTTCCGGAAGGAAGACGTGTGTTTGCAAATATGACTGTTCTTCAGAATTTGAAGATGGGTGCTTTTACAAGATCTGATAAAAATGAGATTGATGCGACCATTGAGAAAGTATATAAACGTTTTCCGCGTCTGAAGGAACGTCAGAATCAGACTGCAGGTACCTTAAGTGGTGGTGAGCAGCAGATGCTCGCCATGGGACGTGCGCTGATGAGCCAGCCGAAGATTATTCTGATGGACGAGCCGTCCATGGGCCTTTCACCGATCTTTGTAAATGAGATTTTTGATATCATTAAAGAGGTAAGTGAGAGTGGCACAACGGTTCTTCTGGTTGAGCAGAATGCGAAGAAGGCTCTTTCTATCGCTGACAGAGCTTATGTCCTTGAGACCGGAAGGATTACACTGGAAGGTAAGGCAAGTGATCTTCTTCATGATGAATCTGTTCAGAAAGCTTATCTTGGAGAGTAAACAGGAGGGATTTTATGGAGAATTTTGTAATTACCATTGCGAGACAGTATGGAAGTGGCGGACGTACCGTCGGTAAGATGCTGGCAGAGAAACTGGGAGTTTCTTTCTATGACAAGCAGATCATTCAGATGGCTTCTGATGAGAGCGGGATTGATGTGAAGCTTTTTGGACAGGTGGAAGAAGGCTCCAGTGTGAAGGCATCTCTGTTTAATAAGACAGGGTTATATAAAGGAGATCTGATCGCACCGGATCAGAAGGGGTTTGTTTCTGATGAGAATATTTTTAATTATCAGGCGAAGATTGCAACGGATCTGGCAGAGAAGGAATCCTGTGTGATCGTTGGGCGTTGTGTGAATTATGTGTTTAAGGACAGACCGAATACTTTGAGAGTGTTTATTCATGCACCCTGGGAGTTTCGTGTGGAGAAGTCCAGAGAGAAGATCAGCGGCAGTGATGAGGAGATTGAGAAGTTTCTTCGTAGGGATGATAAGAGAAAGCAGGATTATTATCGTAAATTTGCCGGTGGGGACTGGAGTGATGCGACGAATTATGATCTGTGTCTGAATGCAGGAAAGCTTGGATTTGAGAAGTGTGTGGATGCGATTTTGGCGCAGATGAACGTTATGGGAATTAAATGATGAAAAGGGCAGTCTCTCTTTGGAGGCTGCCCTTTTTTGGATTAAGACTGGGATTTGATTTTGTTCTGGTATTCTTTTAAGGTTTTCTCGTAGCCCATTTCGGAGAGTTCGTAGAAGTGTTCTCCCTGGATTTCGGTGGGGAGGTATTGTTGGTGTACGTAGTGGTTTGGGTAGTCGTGGGCGTATTTGTAGCCGATGCCGTGGCCCAGTTTTTCGTGGCCGCCGTAGTGGGCGTCCTGGAGGTGTGGCGGGACTGTGGTTTTTGTGCGTTTGACGGAGTCCATGGCAGCGAAGATGGCGTTGACTGCGGAGTTGCTTTTGGGGGCGCAGGCCATGTAGGTGACTGCCTGGGAGAGGATGATCTGGGACTCGGGCATTCCTACGCGTTCTACTGCCTGGGCTGCGGCGACTGCTACGCAGAGGGCCTGTGGATCGGCGTTTCCGATGTCTTCGGAGGCGAGGATCATGATTCTTCGGGCTATGAATTTGACGTCTTCTCCGGCGTAGAGCATTTTTGCAAGGTAGTAGACTGCTGCGTCAGGGTCTGAGCCACGCATGCTTTTGATGAAGGCGGAGATGATGTCGTAGTGGTTGTCTCCGTTTTTGTCGTAGCGGACGACGCGTTTCTGGATGCACTGAGATGCCACATCCAAGGTGATGTGGATGAGACCGTCTTCGCTACGGGGGGTAGTGAGGATGCCCAGTTCGATGGCATTGAGGGCATTTCTGGCGTCGCCGCCTGCCATGTCTGCAAGGAAGTCGAGGGCGTCTTCATCTATCCGGGCTTTATAGTTTCCCATTCCTTTTGTTTTGTCGTTGACTGCGCGAAGGATGAGTTCTTTGACTTCGGAGATCTCCAGGGATTTCAGTTCGAAGATGATGGAACGGGAGATTAAAGCAGCGTTGACTTCGAAGTATGGATTCTCTGTTGTGGCACCGATGAGGATGATGGTTCCGTCTTCTACGAATGGGAGGAGATAGTCCTGCTGGCCTTTGTTGAAGCGGTGGATCTCGTCTATGAAGAGGATTGTTTTTTTGCCGTACATACCCAGGTTTTGCTGGGCTTCTTTTACAACTGCTTCCATATCTTTTTTGCCTGCTACAGTGGCGTTGATCTGGGTGAATTCTGCACTGGTAGTGTTGGCGATTACTTTTGCCAGGGTGGTCTTGCCGGTTCCGGGAGGGCCGTAGAAGATGACGGAGGTCAGTTTGTCAGCTTTGATAGCCCTGTATAATAAGGTATTTTTTCCGATGATGTGTTGCTGTCCTACAACTTCATCCAGAGTTGTGGGGCGTAGTCTGGATGCCAGAGGGGATTCCTGGTCCAGGGTTTTTGATTTGGCGTATTCAAATAAATCCATAGTTTTTTCTCCATAGAATATGATGATAAAACAGTCACATTTCATTTCGTGTTTATAGTAACATAAAGCATTTCTGACAAATTATAGCAAGTCTCTTAATCAATATACATTATTTACGAGGAGTGCTATAGAACGTATATTTGTTTTAGTATAACGTATCCCTGTTTTTTTGTAAAGATTAGGAAATAAAAAGGAAGAGCATTATAAGAGCTCTTCCATTATTTTACCGTATATTTCCTGGTAATGTGTGGACCATTTTTTACAGATCGACTGTGCTGCCTCAAGGTTAGGAGCTGCGATGTTCAGGTCGATGAGGGAGTTGCCCTTTTCGATGAGCTGGCATCTTACAGAATAGGTTCCCTGTTTGGTGATGTAATAATCGGCAGGAGTGACGATTCGCTCCTGGGCTTTGAAGCCGGTAGATTTCAGGTATTCTCTGACTTCCTGTTTGATCTCAGGAGAGAGATCTTTCTGGAAAAAGGAGAGAGTCTTTATGCCATCTTCGGTAATCCGGTAATGGGAGACATTGGAACGGGTGTCCATGGTGATCAGTTCTGCCTCTACCAGTTCTGAGATTGCCTGCTGGAGATGGAAATAGTTTGTATATTCCCGGTCCAGGATAAATTCTGAAATCTGCGAATTTGTCAGGGTATTTTCGGTATTCTGAAGCATGTATAACACGATTAATTTGTAAACTGTGAATGGTGTTGCCATTTTATCCCTCCTTTGCATAGAGTAGCAGAGAATCTTTTAGTGTGAAAACAGTCTTCCCTGGTAGCTTTGTTCTTCTTTCATCCTGTGATGCAGCATATTTAATACTTCACGTTTACGGCTTGCCCACAGTGGTGCGATCAGCAGATCTTTGGGGCCGTCGCCTGTGATGCGGTGTATAACCATATCCGGTCTGAGATGTTCCAGACAGTTTATAAGGAGAGAGATGTATTCATCCCGTTCGTAAGTCTGAAACAGTCCTTTCTCGTAATCTGCTGCCAGATCAGTGCCGCGAAGCACATGAAGTAACTGCAGTTTGATTCCCTGAATATCCATATGGTTGAGGTATTCCATAGTTTTCAGAATATCTGCTGTGTTTTCACCGGGCAATCCGAGGATTGTATGCACGATTACTTCGATATTTTCTTTTCGCAGGCGTTTTACGGCATCATCAAAAACGCAGAGAGGATATCCCCTTCGGATATACCTGGCAGTGGACTCATGGATCGTCTGAAGTCCAAGTTCAATCCAGACAGGTTTCTGTTTATTTAACCGGGACAAAAGTGTCACGATTTCAGGACTGAGGCAGTCTGGTCTGGTGCCGATGGAAAGAGCAACTATCTTTGGATGAGAGATTGCTTCTGTAAAAATTTTCTCCAGATATTCCACAGGTGCGTAGGTATTTGTGTACGCCTGGAAATAGGCAATATATTTATGAATCGGACGTTTCTGTGAAAGGATACTGATCTGGCTTTCTATCTGGTCAGTGATGGAAAGTGCGGCATCTGCAGCGAAATCTCCGCTTCCTCCTGCGCTGCAGAAGATGCAGCCGCGGGTTCCAATCTTACCGTCCCTGTTGGGACAGGACATGCCGCCATTTAGCGTGACCTTATAAACCTTTTCTCCAAACCGCTCTCTCAGCATATAGTCCAGAGAGTGGTATGGTTTCTCTCCCCATTTGGTCATACTGTGTGATCATTTTCTGCTGATGAAGTTTCAGCAGAGTTTCCGTTCTGAAGGTCTGTATCCTGGGTATCTGCATCAGCCGGAATATAATTATCAAAAATCTTTACCAGAAAATGTCCGTTGATAAATGCCTCCAGTGCAAATCCAAACATGCACAGGAGCATGATGGCCATGGACTGTATGCGGAAACTTTTGATAAAAAACACGCCTGCAGGTAACAGAGTGATGACTGCCATCAGGACTGTATATGGAAGATGACGGATAGCCATCAGGAATGCATTGCGGAAGGTGTTTTTGATGGAGTTGTAGAATTTGGCAAGCACCGGATAAATATACAGAAATACCATCATATAAAGGATACCAAATGCAAAGAAAACGATATACAATACCTGAGACATTGTTCCGTCGATATTACCTACAATACGCAGATCCATGTAAAGGATAGTTGCAACTGCAAGCATGATAAGATTGATGACAGTTGCCTGTTTGAAGTTCTGCTTAAAGGATTTGAAGAAGCTTCTGATAATATAAGATTCTTCGTTACGTGCCATTTTAAGTGTGACATAGTGGAGTGCAGTCAGTGACGCACCAATAGTCACGATTGGCAGACAACAGATCAGAAAGACCACATTAAGCATAATAAGATCAGCCACGCGTCCCATGACGGTGAAGAATTTGTTGTCCATGTTAAATAGTCTGTCCATTCGTTTAATTACTCCTTTTGTATATAATGATGTACAGCATACTCTGCGGATAATCCTGCTACAGAGAAATCTGTACAAGCTTTGTATAACAGTATAACGAATCAGGCAGGAAAAAGCAAATCTTTTATGTGAGCAGGAGCTGGTCTGCAGTGACAAAAACATAGCCTTTTTCAGTAAAAAGATCAGCGATTTTCAGGGCTGCATCCACAGATGTCTGATAGCCGTCATGCATCAGGATGATAGAACCGTCATGCACCTGTTTCTGGGCGATAGACAGGATAGAATCGATGTTTTTGCTTTGCCAGTCCAGAGTGTCTACATCCCAGAATACGGGAAGCATGGTGACAGAAAGTTCCATATCCTTGATCCATGCGCCGAAAGGCGGTCGCACATAAGAAGGGTAAATTCCGGAAGCTTCATAGATTTTGTTATTTGTTTTTTCAATTTCCAGTCGGGCCTTCTCCGCCGGGATCTTGTCAAGCTGTACATGATCCCAGGTGTGATTTCCGATAAGATGTCCGTCTTTTCGCATTTGCAGGAGTATATCTTCGTTTCCTTCAATGTTCTCGCCTATCAGAAAGAAAGATGCCCTGATGTTTCTTTTTTTTAATCCATCCAGAAGCATGGGGGTATACCGGGCATTAGGACCGTCATCAAAGGTCAGTGCGATTCTGGGAGGTTCTTCGACGGGAAGCCCGGCGGTGGTGTCAGTTGAAAAATTCTCAGAAGCTGTAGCTTTTGCAGATGCCTGTTTTACAAGGGAAAGCATACCGGGACCTGCCAGTGAAGTAAGGAACTGTGTGCGTCTGTAAACAGAAGAAAAGAGCAGAAAAAAAATCATGCATAATATTTCAAAAAATATTAAAGTCCGCTTCATGCAAAGATACTCCTCATAAAAATATCCCTCTGACTCCGGAACACAGGGCGTGAATATCTGTGTCAGAATGAAAGAGACAGCAGGTGGCAGATGTAATCATTACAGTATATGAAAAAAATAAAGCAATTCATACCGATTTATTGTATAATAGATTCTGCAAAATATCGAAGAAAGAATTTACGGAGATTGAGATGAAAAAGAAACGGACAAAACTGCTGGTTTTCTTTGCACTGGCAGGAAT
The DNA here is from genome assembly GCF_020594215.1 of Blautia sp. DFI.1.216. Classification (NCBI taxonomy): domain Bacteria; kingdom Bacillati; phylum Bacillota; class Clostridia; order Lachnospirales; family Lachnospiraceae; genus Blautia; species Blautia sp. DFI.1.216. The sequence goes on along the minus strand of NZ_JAJDML010000010.1, from coordinate 23,396 downwards.
TTTAGTGCTTTTTTATATGATAGGAGAGTCTTATTGTGAGGGACTGTCCGGGGGGAGTAGTCTGAAAGAGAAGAATGAAGTTATGTGTAGATATAAATACGATATGATCGTAGACAGTCCGAATTCTTCTTTCTGGCAAGCGGTTTATGATTGTGCACAGGAATGGGCGCAGAAGAATGATGCAATTCTTGAACTGAGAGGCAGTGGAAGAGAGAGCGATTACAGTAAGCTTGATTATATGAATATGAGTATTGCTTCAAATTCAGACGGGATCATCCTGCAATACAGTGGGGAGCAGGGACTGGAAGCGAAGATAAATGAGGCTGTTCAGAAAGGAATTCCGGTTGTTACTGTAATGGGAGATGCAGTTCACAGCAAGCGTCAGAGTTTCGTGGGTGTCAGTGATTATCAGCTTGGAAGTGTCTATGGCGAAAAGGTAGCGGAATATGTGACTGAGGATACGGAAAGTATTCTTATTCTGTTGAAGAAAAATATTGATGATATGAACCAGAGCCAGATATATACACAGATTAGCAACGCAGTCCAGGCAAAGGCGGGTCCTTCGCAAAATATCCAGATAACAGGAAAAAATCTTCGCTTAACAGGGACTTTTGAGACAGAAGAAGCGGTAACAGATATTTTTCAGCAGAGAGATAAAGTACCGGATATTCTTGTGTGTATGGATGAGGAAACTACAGAATGCGCACGTCAGGCAGTACTGGACTTTAATCTTGCAGGAAAGGTTACGATCATAGGATATTACAGTTCCGAAGATATTCTTACAGCAGTGGAAAAGGGAGTAATCTCTGTTACCTGTGATGTGGATACAGAGCAGCTTGGCAGATACTGTATAGAAGCTCTGACAGCATATCAGAAGGATGGAAGGACCAATTCCTATTATAATGTAGATATTAATTTCCTGGACAAAAATGCAGTACGGGAAATGAGAAGGAAGGGGGTGTCCGGATGAAGCAGCTGCGCTGGAAAGATTTTTCACTGGTCAGTAAAATCGTTATAGAGGTGGGTATGATCGCTGTCCTTCTTTTTGCCATGAATATGCTTTTTTATGTGCGGATCAATAATTCCATGCAAAAGATGGATAATGTTTATGCCAGTAATGCAGAGCTTACCGAACTTTCACAGGTATTTGAGAAAGTACAGGATAATATGTATAAGTATCTTAAGGTTAAGAATTCTCAGACACTTCTTGATTATTATCAGAATGAGGCAAAATACAGAAATGAACTTGAGAAACTTAATGAAGATAATATCAATGATCCCGTAAAGCTTCTGGAACGGAATATCCGGAAAATGTCGGAAACATATCTGGACTGTACTGCGGAAACGGTAGCTGCCAAACGAGGAAGGAACGTTGAGCAGTATAAGCGTAAATATGATGATGCAACAAAGCTTTACAGATATATCCAGTCATCTATTGACGAACTGAATAACCTGATGTTTCAGGAGAACTCCAGTACTTATGCAGTACTTCGTGCAGTGATGAGATATCTGGAGATAAGCAATTCAGTTATTATGATCATAATTGTAGCCGGTGGAATGCTTCTGCTCATCCAGGCCACCAGAAATATGTTTGTTCCCCTTTCAAATATGGCAGAGACAGCACAACTGGTAGGTCAGGGAAATTTCCATGTAAAGATGCACGATACAGATGCACAGGATGAACTGGGAACAGTAACCAGAGCGTTTAATACAATGGTAGAGAATCTTGATCTGTATATGGCAAGGACGAAAGCAAGTATGGAGAAAGAGCAGCAGATGATGGAGAGGGAGCTTCTTATGGAAAATCATCTGAAAGAAGCACAGCTGAAATATCTTCAGTCACAGATCAATCCGCACTTTCTGTTTAATTCCCTGAATGCAGGAGCACAGCTTGCAATGATGGAGGATGCAGAGCAGACCGGGATTTTTGTAGAGAAAATGGCGGATTTTTTTCGCTATAATGTAAAAAAAGGACAGGAAGACGCCACATTGGGAGAAGAACTGGAGGCTGTTGATAACTATATTTATATTCTGAATGTCCGGTTCGCCGGAGATATCCATTTCAGCAAGGAGGTGGATGAATCACTGGAGAATGTGCGTATGCCAAGTATGATCTTGCAGCCGGTTGTGGAAAATGCAGTCAATCATGGAATACGTGACATTGAATGGGAAGGAAAAATACATCTCACAGTTACAGGAGATGCAGATTATATACGTATCAGCGTGAAAGATAATGGAAAGGGAATGACGCAGGAACAGATAGAGGGTGTTCTGTCAGGAAACAGAGAGCGCAGAAATGAAGAAGGTGATTCTACAGGAATCGGTATGAATAATGTGATCAGTCGTCTGGAACTTTATTATGAGGAATCAGGGCTTATGGAGATTAACAGTGAAGGTGAAGGAAAAGGCACAGAAGCAGTAATCTATATACCTGTGCATGAAAACTAAGAGAAGTATTATGGGAGTGAGAGAAGATGTATAGAATTTTGCTGGCAGATGATGAAGGTATCATGCTGGAATCATTAAAGAAAATTATTGAAACTGAATATGGAAATGAATGTGAAATTCACTGTGCAAAGTCAGGCAGAGTTGTGGTGGAGATGGCACAGGCATATCCGCCGGATATCTGTTTTATGGATATCCAGATGCCGGGAATAAGCGGAATCCAGGCAATCAGGGAAATTCAGAAATTTAACAGCTCAGCAGTTTTTGTGATCATAACTGCATATGATAAGTTTAATTATGCAAAAGAAGCAGTGAACCTGGGAGTTCAGGAGTTTCTCACAAAGCCTGTAAATAAGAAAGTAATTCTGGAAACCTGCGCGAAGATGATGACAAAGGTAGATCAGATACGGCAGAAGAGAAGCGATGATCTCCTGATCAGAGAGAAACTGGAGACAGTGGTACCTATGATTGAGAGTGGATATATCAATAATATTCTTCTGCAGGATGATTTTGTTACTTATCAGGATAATTATACACAGCTTCTTGATATCCGTCAGAAATACGGTTATATGATGGTCATAGAATTTGGAGATTCTATGGAAAATGGGGTGCTCAGTAATGCAGTAGGTGCAAGTGTAAAGGCAAACAAATTTTATTCTACTTTTCGTGAAATCGCACAGGGATTCTTTGAATGCCTTGTAGGTCCTATTATGGGAAACAGGATCGTACTGCTTGTTCCTTATGAAAATGCGAAAGAAGATTACGAAGACAGAGTTGCAATTGTCACAAGAGCCAGAAATATGGTACATAAATTTGAAAACCGGATCGACAGTATGTTCCGCTGTGGAATCGGAAGAGTCAAAGAACTTGGAAGCGTGAAGGAATCTTTTAAGGAAGCGGTGGTCGCACTGAGAGAGAGCATCAGTCATGTAGTGCATATCGAGGATGTACCGGCGGCACAGAAATATGACGGGGAATATCCAAGAGACCTGGAAATCAGATATCAGAAGAGGATCCTTGAGAAGGATGCTGCGGGAGCGATGAACTGCGCAGAGGGATTTTTTGAATGGATGCACAGTCAGCAGGCCGTCACAAGAGAAGACATTGAGATTAAAATCCTGGAGATGGTGATGAATGCGGAACGCAGGGCATTCTTTGCAGGAACTTTGAAATATAATGTTAACAGCAGGAGAAGCTATATCCGGGAGCTTCAGTCCTGTACGGATATAGAAAATCTGAAGAAGTGGTTTCTGGATAAGACGAGAGAAATCTGTACGAAACTGGAGAATTCCAAGGAAAAAGAAGCTGGCAGTATTATTGACAGAGCAAAGGAATATATCAATGAAAATTTCCGCAGGGATATTTCTCTGGATGATGTTTCAAGAGAGGTAGATATCAGTCCGTATTATTTCAGTAAACTTTTTAAACAGGAAACAGGTAAGAACTTTATTGAATATCTTACAGAAATACGTCTGAAAAATGCCAGAGAACTTCTGCAGGATTCCAGACTTTCCATTAAGGAAATATGTGCACAGTCAGGATACAGTGATCCCAATTACTTCAGCAGGATTTTCAAGAAGTATGAAGGAGTTACGCCTAGTGAGTTCAGAGAGAGGTTAGGCTGATGAAATTATATAAGACAAAAAAGAATTGCGGAAAGCTGCTGCTTGGAATACTGGCATTTTGTACAGGGATGATACTGCTGACAGGATGTGGTTCCTCTTCAGAACAAAAACAGAATAAGAATGAAGAAACAGCAGAAGAGAATAAGGAAGAGGATAAGGTTCAGATCGGACTTACAGTGGATTCTTTTGTTATAGAAAGATGGATCCGCGACAGAGATGTATTTGTGGCGACTGCCAGAGAACTGGGAGCAGAGGTAAATGTGCAGGATGCAGGTGCAGATGTCAAAGAGCAGATCAGTCAGATTGAATACTTTATAAATAAGCAGGTGGATGTGATCGTTGTGATCGCAAGAGACTGTGGAGCACTTTCAGATGCCATACAGAAGGCACAGAGTGCGGGAATTCCGGTTATTTCCTATGACAGAATGGTCAATAATGCCAATACAGATTTGTACATTTCCTTTGATAACCGTAAGGTGGGTGAGATCATGGCACAGGCACTTGTCAATGCACTTCCTCAGGGAGGAGATGTCTTTATGATACAGGGATCCTCTTCAGATAATAATGTCCAGATGGTGAAACAGGGGTTTGATGATATGCTTGCAGACACAGATCTGCATGTGGTTTATGAAGCTAACTGTGATGGCTGGACAGCAGAACTGGCTGCCGGATATGTGGAGGAAGCCCTGGAAAAATATCCTCATGTTAAGGGAATTATGTGCGGAAATGATGACATTGCCAGTCAGGTCGTACAGGTACTGGCAGAGAATCAGCTTGCCGGAAATGTGGTTGTCGTAGGTCAGGATGGAGATCTTGCAGCCTGTCAGAGAATAGTAGAAGGAACACAGTATATGACTGCTTTTAAACCAATTGAAGATCTGGCAAGAAAAGCAGCGAAATATGCAGTGGAAATGGGTAGTGGAAAGGGAGTTGCAGAACTGGAAGATGTGACAGAAACAGTAAATGACGGAACTTATGAGATTCCTTCCTGCATCCTTGAACCAACTGCAGTGACAAAAGAGAATATAGATAAGGTGATCATTGAAGGAGGTTTCCACCGCAGAGATGAAGTTTATCTGAATGCGGATTACAGTTAAATAAAATATTCAGAGATTATCCGGCTGCTTTTGCAGAGGTAAGAGTAAATCAGTATATAGCATTATCTTGCAACAAAAATGTCCTGTCCTGTGCAGGGCATTTTTTGTTTTTCTTAAAATGTCTTGTTTCTTGCCAACCATGTCCAGATTGCCCTGTGCTATAGTAACGTTATCAAGAAAACGTGAGAAACGTAAAAAGAAATGGAGGATTTTTACAATGAGAAAGAAAGTCGTATCTGCAATTCTTTGTGCATCAATGGTAGCTGGAATGGTAGTTATCCCGGGAGTAGCTGTTAAAGCGGATGACAAGAAACTGATCGGTGTTACAATGCCTACAAAAGATCTTCAGAGATGGAATCAGGATGGCGAGAACATGAAGAAAGAGCTGGAAGCAGCCGGCTATGAAGTAGACCTTCAGTATGCATCCAACGATGTAAGCACACAGGTTTCACAGCTTGAGAATCAGGTTGCAAACGGATGTGATCTTCTGGTTGTGGCATCTATCGACGGAAGCAGTCTTGGTGAGCCGCTGAAACAGGCTAAAGAAGCAGGAATCCCGGTTATTTCCTATGACCGTCTGCTTATGAACTCAGATGCAGTTACTTATTATGCAACATTTGATAATTACAAGGTAGGTCAGAAACAGGGCGAATATTTAGTAGATGCACTTGATCTCGACAATCAGGACGGACCGTTTAATATTGAGCTGTTCACAGGTGATCCTGGTGACAATAACTGTAACTTCTTCTTCGGCGGAGCAATGGATGTACTTCAGAAATATATTGACGAAGGTAAGCTGGTAGTTAAATCCGGACAGACAGAATTTGAGCAGGTTGCAACTGCTAACTGGGACAGTGCAAAGGCTCAGGACAGAATGGATACAATTATCGCAGGTAACTACTCAGATGGCTCCAACCTTGACGCAGTTCTCTGCTCCAATGACTCTACAGCACTTGGCGTAGAAAATGCTCTTGCAGCTTCCTACACAGGAGAATATCCGATCATCACAGGTCAGGACTGTGATACACCAAATGTTAAGAACCTTGTAGCAGGAAAACAGGCTATGTCCGTATTCAAGGATACACGTGCTCTTGCAACAGCAGTTGTTGGAATGGTTGATTCCATCATGAAAGGTGAAGAACCGGAAATTAATGATACAGAATCCTATGATAATGGCACAGGTGTTATCCCGACATACCTTTGCGATCCGGTTGTTGTCACGGTTGACAATTACAAAGAAATGCTGATCGATTCCGGATACTATACAGAAGATCAGATTAAGTAATAAAAATTGATCATACAGGCGGGAATACCACCCGCCTGTGTTAATCTATAGCAATCCCAGAAAATAATGTAATTCAGTATTTCCTGGGATTGCTATAGGGCTGCCCGTCGCAGGCATGATTTATAAAAGGGAGGGAAACAAAATTGGCTAAGATACTTCTGGAAATGAAAAATATTACCAAAACTTTCCCAGGTGTAAAAGCACTGGATAACGTTAATCTTCAGGTGGAAGAGGGCGAGATCCATGCTCTGGTCGGTGAAAATGGAGCCGGTAAATCTACCCTGATGAATGTATTAAGTGGTATTTATCCGTATGGAACATACGATGGTAATATTATTTATAACGGTGAAATCTGTAAATTCAATACAATTAAAGACAGTGAAGAAAAAGGAATTGTAATCATTCACCAGGAACTGGCGCTGATCCCATATATGACGATCGGTGAAAATATGTATCTGGGCAATGAAAGAGGAAGTTCATTATCTATTAACTGGAATGAAACCTACGGAGAAGCAGATAAATATCTGAAAATAGTAGGACTTGAAGAATCCTCCAGAACTTTGATCAAGGATATTGGCGTAGGTAAACAGCAGCTGGTAGAAATCGCCAAGGCACTGGCAAAAAATGCTAAGCTTCTGATCCTGGACGAGCCTACTGCATCCTTAAATGAGGATGATTCTCAGGCTTTGTTGGAACTGCTTCTGAAGTTTAAGGAACAGGGTATGACATCTATTATCATTTCCCATAAATTAAATGAAATTTCTTATGTTGCGGATAAGATTACAGTTATCCGTGATGGTTCTACTATCGAGACTCTGGATAAGAAAAAAGATGACTTTTCCGAGCAGCGTATTATTCAGGGTATGGTAGGTCGTGAGATGACAGATCGATTCCCGAAACGTCCGGATGTAAAGATCGGGGATGTTTCCATGGAGGTTAAGAACTGGAATGTCTATCATCCGCTGTACTCAGAGCGAAAAGTAGTAGATAATGTATCATTTAAGGTGCATAAGGGCGAAGTAGTAGGTATCTCCGGACTTATGGGTGCAGGACGTACAGAGCTTGCAATGAGTATTTTTGGAAAAAGTTATGGAACTAAGATTTCCGGTCAGGTATTTATGAACGGAAAAGAAGTAAAGCTGAATACTGTACAGGAAGCAATCGATAACAAGCTTGCTTATGTCACAGAGGACAGAAAAGGAAATGGTCTGATCCTTTCCAAATCCATTAAGATGAATACTTCTCTTGCAAATATGAAGGGAGTCAGTAATGGAAAGGTTATTGACGCAGATAAAGAATATGCGGTGGCAGAGGATTACAGAAAGAAGTTGAAAACAAAATGTCCGTCTGTCGAGCAGAATGTAGGCAACTTAAGTGGTGGTAACCAGCAGAAAGTCCTTCTTGCAAAATGGATGTTTACAGAACCGGATATTCTGATCCTTGATGAGCCTACCCGTGGTATTGACGTAGGTGCGAAATACGAAATTTACTGTATTATTAACGATCTGGTAGCAGCAGGAAAATCTGTCATCATGATTTCTTCTGAACTTCCGGAAGTACTTGGAATGTCAGATAGAATCTATATCATGAATGAGGGCAAGTTCGTAGGTGAGGTCGGCAAAGAAGAGGCCACATCAGAACTGATCATGTCCAAGATCGTAAAATCAGGAAAAGGAGCGTAATAAAGATGGAAAAAAAGATTAGTTTTTCAGAGATATTAAAGAAATATACCATGGTGCTTGTTCTTGTTCTGGTAGTTATCATGTTTGCTGTAAACACAAAGGGGGTTATGCTTCTTCCTCAGAATGTGAATAACCTTGTAGCCCAGAATGCGTATGTATTTATCCTTGCAACAGGTATGTTGTTCTGTATTCTGACTGGTGGTAATATTGACCTTTCTGTTGGTTCTGTTGTATGTTTTGTAGCAGCAGTTGGCGGTAAGATGATGGTTCTCAACAGTATGAACCCATATCTTACAATGCTGGTTATGTTGCTTACAGGTATTGCCATCGGTGCATGGCAGGGATTCTGGATTGCATATGTAAGAATCCCACCGTTTATTGTAACTCTGGCTGGTATGCTTGCGTTCCGTGGTCTTTCAAACGTAGTTTTACAGGGACAGACACTGGCACCAATGCCTGATTCTTACCTGGCACTGTTTAACAATTATATTCCGGATCCATTTGGGAAAGAGGGATTTAATCTTATCTGTTTTGTAGTTGGTATTATTGTTTGTATTGTATATGTGTTGCTTGTTCTGAAGAATCGTGCAGATCGTGTGAAGAAAGGGTACAGTGTAGATGCTTTTGGTGGCGTTGCAGTTAAGATGATTCTGATCTGTGCAGTTGTTATTGCTTTTATGTTCCGTCTGGCTCAGTATAAAGGTATTCCGAATTCTCTGATCTGGGTAGCTGTGATTATTGCAATCTATACATATATTGCTTCCAAGACAACTACAGGACGTTATTTCTATGCAGTTGGCGGTAATGAGAAGGCTACAAAGCTTTCCGGTATTAATACAAATAAGGTTTATTTCCTTGCTTATCTGAATATGGGTCTTCTGGCTGCTATTGCAGGTATGGTTACTATGGCCCGTCTGAATTCTGCCAATCCTCAGGCAGGTACAAACTTTGAGATGGATGCTATCGGTGCTTGTTTTATTGGTGGTGCTTCTGCTTATGGCGGAACCGGTACAGTTCCGGGGGTTATCATTGGTGCATTGCTGATGGGTGTTCTGAACTTAGGTATGAGTATCATGGGTATTGACCAGAACCTGCAGAAGGTTGTTAAAGGTCTGGTTCTGCTGGCAGCAGTTATCTTTGATGTTGTTAGTAAGAGAAAATCTTTTATCGTAAAATAAAAATTGTATATTCATTCTTAAATGGAAATTTTTTGCAGGGCTTGCAGGGTGCAGGCCCTGTTTTTTTACCGAATCAAGTAAGTCTCCTGCTTTAATTGCGAATATCTGTTTGACTTGACAGGGGACGCGCAGAAAAATAGTGTGTTTGATGTGCGGTTTCGGCATCTAAAATATTCTAAGGCCAAGAAAATCTGCTAAAGGCATGAGCCGGCTTCTCAAACTCGCTCCGTCGCAGACTCCGCTCAGACAGTGATGCAGCCGGCTCATAACGCAGATTTTTTTGACCTAAGAATATCTAAGATACCTGCAAATGCACATCAAACACACTATTTTTCTGCGCTGGCTGCTGGCGATTTTTGGGGTATTGGATTGAGTAAAAATGGACGATAAAAATGGGTGGACGGAAAATTTGCTTGTGGAGGTAGAAGGATGGTCGTATAATGAGGGGGAATATTGTACGAAGTGAGGAGTGGGTTGTTATGAGATATAATTCAGTGTTGGATCTGCATACACATACTTTGGTGAGTGGTCATGCATATTGTTCTCTGAGGGAGATGGCGAAAGCGGCTGCAGATAAGGGACTGGAGGTTCTGGGGATTACGGAGCATGCGCCTGCTATGCCGGGGACCTGTCATAAGTATTATTTTGAGAATCTGAAAATTGTGCCCAGGGAGATGTATGGGATTCAGCTTCTTCTGGGGTCTGAGGTGAATATTCTGGATGCACAGGGGACTGTGGATCTGGTGCAGCGGACGTTGGAGAGGATGGATGTGGTGATCGCCAGTCTGCATATGCCATGCATGAAGCCGGGATCTAAGCTGGAGAATACAGAAAGCTATCTGAATGTGATGAAGAATCCGTATGTAAATATTATCGGGCATCCGGATGATGGGAGATATGAAATCGATTATGAGGCACTGATTCAGGGTGCGAAGGAATATGGGAAGGTTTTGGAATTGAATAATCATTCTATGGATCCGGACTGTAACCGGCAGAATGCTGTGGAGAATGATACTGTGATGCTGAATCTGTGTAAGAAATATCAGGTTCCGGTGGTGATGGACAGTGATGCTCATTTTGATCTTCTGATCGGGGAGTTTGATCGGGCGAGAGATCTGCTGGAGAAACTGGATTTTCCGGAAGAGCTGGTTCTTAATCGGTCTGTGGATGCAATAAGGAAGTATGTGAATCGTAAATTCTGATAAACTGAGAAGCAGTTATTTGGTGTAAAGCCGTGTCGCAAAGAGAATGATTTTATCTGCCTTACTTTTCGAAAGAGGTTTTTGTGAGAAAATAAAAAAATCTGTAATTTCTTTTAGGTTAAAGGCTTGCTTCCTATAATTTAACGTGGTAAAATATCACTGTTAGAAATATAACACGGACATTTTAAAGACAAATGTCCGTCCAGTGAAGTACAGAGTTCTAAAAGGAGCATGAAAATGAGTAAAAAAATCAGAACAGAGGCTGTAGATCAGCTTTTTGAAGCGATTTTATGCCTGAAGGATAAAGAAGAGTGCTATACTTTCTTTGAAGATGTATGCACGATCAATGAACTTCTTTCCTTATCACAGCGTTTTGAGGTTGCCAAGATGCTGATGGACAAGAGAACCTATCTTGATATTTCGGAGAAAACCGGAGCTTCCACAGCAACGATCAGTCGTGTGAATCGTTCATTGAATTATGGAAATGACGGATATGAGATGGTGTTTTCAAGAATGGCAGAGAAGGAAACTAAAGGGGAATAAGATAGCGGAAGGCTGAATAAATGCAGTGCTATTGTGGGGCAGGTGAAGATCACCTGCCTTTTTTGTATAGGGAGTTTTCGGATAAAAGAGAAGTCCGATTATTCCTCTTCTGGGAGAGTGTTGTGCAGGCTGAGAAAATGCTGCGAAGGATCAATCTATAAAAGTCGAAAATGAATATTATATAGTCAAATATGCAAACTATGCGGATTGGTATAATGTTATAATTTTGTTTATGAAAGATAACTGGCTGTTGGCAATATCGTATAAGATATTTTTATGAAAAAAGTCATATATAAAGTATTTTGCTGGAAGTATTTTACAAATGCATGGCGAAATGTAATATTGCAGGCAGAGAGAACAGTTATAAAAAAACAAATCATGAGGAGAACATAAGAGTATGAAGGCATTTGATTATTCACTGGTAAAAGATCCACAGTATTTCTGCGATAACCGAATGGAAGCTCATTCAGATCATGTATATTATAGAGATGGGAATGAAATGCAGACTGCTGTGCAGGATGGGACGGAAACTTCTTTTCGCTATAGTCTGAACGGTTTATGGAAGTTTCATTATGCGCGCAATTACAAAAGTGCAGTTCAGGGATTTGAGAAAGAGGACTACTGCTGTTATGACTGGGATGACATTCATGTACCTGCACATATCCAGATGGAAGGATATGATGCACCCCAGTATGCTAATGTCCAGTATCCATGGGAAGGACATGAGGAAATTTATCCGGGTCAGATTCCTGAGAGATTTAATCCGGTTGCAAGCTATGCGAAATATTTTACAGTGCCGGAACATATGAAGGGAAAGAGGTTGTTTATTTCTTTCCAGGGAGCAGAGAGCGGACTTGCACTGTGGCTGAACGGAGCCTTTGTTGGCTACAGTGAGGATTCTTTCACCCCATCTGAATTTGAACTGACAGATTATCTTAAAGATGGACAGAATAAGCTGGCAGCACAGGTATTCAAATGGACCTCCAGCAGTTGGTGCGAAGATCAGGACTTCTTCCGTTTCTCCGGAATTTACAGAGATGTGTATCTTTATACAGTTCCAGATACCCATGCATATGATCTCCAGATCCGTGCAATCCCGGAAGAGAATCTGGATGTAGCAGATCTTGAAATTAAGGTAAAGACATGGGGAAAAGGAAGCATTGTTTTCAGACTTGAGCAAGATGGAGAATGTGTGCTGGAAGAGAAAAAATCTCTTACAGAAGCTGGAAATGAAGAAGCAAATGCAGAGCCATTTTATATTCAGAAAACAAATAGCAGCAAGACTGTACAGAACAGTTTTGCATGGAAAATCAATAATCCAAAATTATGGAGTGCAGAAGATCCGCAACTCTATGATCTTACAATTGAACTTTATGACGAAGCAGGAAATATTCAGGAAGTGATTCCTCAGAAGGTTGGATTCCGCCGTTTCGAAATGAAGAACGGTATTATGACTCTGAACGGAAAACGTATCGTGTTTAAGGGCGTAAATCGTCATGAGTTCAGCTCTGTCAGCGGAAGACATGTTTCAGAGGAAGAACTTCGCAAGGATCTTCGCATTATGAAGCAGAATAATATCAATGCCATCCGTACCTGTCATTATCCGGATACATCACTGATCTATCAACTCTGTGATGAATATGGTATTTATATGATCGATGAGACAAACCTGGAATCCCATGGCTCCTGGGATGTGGCGGAATTTACAAAGGATTATACTCATGTTGTTCCTAACAACAAACCGGAATGGCTGTATATGATGCTTGACCGTGCCAACTCCATGTATCAGAGAGACAAGAATCATCCAGCAATCCTGATCTGGTCCTGTGGAAATGAATCTTTTGGCGGAAAAGATATCTATGAAATGTCTCAGCTTTTCCGTAAGAATGACTCTACCCGTCTGGTACATTATGAGGGACTTTTCCATGACCGCAGTTATAATGATACCAGTGATATGGAAAGCCAGATGTATCCGTCTGTAGAAGCAATCAAAGAGTTTCTGGCAAAGGATGACAGTAAACCGTTTATCTGCTGTGAGTATACACATGCCATGGGAAATTCCTGCGGTGCCATGCACAAATATACTGACCTGACAGATACAGAGCCCAAATATCAGGGCGGATTTATCTGGGATTACATTGACCAGTCTATTTATAAGAAAGACCGCTATGGAAAAGAGTTTCAGGCATATGGTGGCGATTTCGGAGAACGCCCTACAGACTATAATTTCAGTGGTAACGGAATCGCATATGGCGGTGACAGAGAGCCATCTCCAAAGATGCAGGAAGTGAAATTTAATTATCAGAATATTACTGCAGAAGTAACTGCGGATACAGTAAAAGTGATTAACAAGAATCTGTTTGTAAACACAAATATTTTTGACTGTAAGGTAATACTTGCAAAGAATGGAAAAGTGATTTGTACAGAAGCACTGGAAACAGCAGTTGAGCCATTGAGTACGAAAGAATATAAACTGCCTTTTGGAAAGGCTCAAGCAGTCGGAGAATATACAGTCACTGTTTCCTTCCATCTGAAAGAGGAAAAAGTGTGGGCATCTGCAGGCCATGAGATCGCATTTGGACAGTATGTATATCAGGTGAAAGAGGATGTTCCGGATGGAAAATCAGATTCAGCAGAAACAGCGATTACAGCGGAAAAAGATGTATGTGTATCAGATGCGTTTGTAAAGAAGCCACAGATCATCCGAAGCACACACAACATTGGTGTCCGCGGCGAGCACTTTGAAGTAATATTCTCCGTTCTCAATGGTGGTCTGGTTTCTTACAAATATGCGGGCAAAGAGATGATCGAGGCAATCCCGAAACCAAACTTCTGGCGTGCACCAACAGATAATGACTGTGGAAATCTTATGCAGATGCGCTACGCACAGTGGAAAATTGCCAGCATGTATTTAAGCCACAAAGAATATAGAAAAGGTGCATATGGCCCATCCAATTTACCACAGGCAGAAGAAACAGACCACTCTGTAAAAGTAACATTTACCTATCTGATGCCAACCACACCAGCCAGTGAGTGTCAGCTCACCTACGAAGTATTCGGCGATGGAAAAGTGAAGACAACTTTAACTTATGATCCTGTAAAAGAACTTGGTGATATGCCGGAATTTGGGGTGATTTTCAAATTCAATGCAGATTACGACAATGTTCAGTGGTATGGACTGGGCGAAGCTGAGACCTATGCAGATCGCAAAAAAGGTGCAAAACTGGGCATTTACCAGAATAAAATTGTGGACAACATAGCAAGATACATGGTACCGCAGGAATGTGGAGCAAAAGAGGAAGTACGCTGGGCGAAAGTCACAGATCGCAAGGGCAGAGGAATGTACTTTGAAATGGATAGAGAATCAATGATGTTCTCTGCACTCCCATACACTCCACATGAGATGGAAAATGCCATGCATCCATATGAACTCCCACAGATTCATTACACAGTAGTACGCGTAGCCAAAGGCCAGATGGGAATCGGCGGTGACGACAGCTGGGGAGCATATACCCATCAGGAATATCTGCTGAATGCAGACGGAAAGATGGAGTTCTCCTTTAGCTTTAAAGGAATTTAATATAGTTTATTTGTTAAAAAAGCCATTTTCAGTCAGAAAGTGGCTTTTTAAATAATGCTGATACATTTGTTGAAAATAAGTGGAACAGGATGTATGATTACAGAGAAAGAATAAATCAAATGCATTGTTGCGTAAATAACTGTGTTAATTGCGTAGACGAGCTATTTAGATAGAGAATAGTAACAATAATATTCAGATTTGACATACTGTACGAAAAGGGGAAATTATCTTATGTATCAGGCAAATGAAAAACGTTATGAAACTATGAAATATCACCGTTGTGGTGCCAGTGGACTGATGCTGCCGGAGTTATCTCTGGGTTTATGGCATAATTTCGGAGACACCGGTGTTTATGAGAATATGAAGCAGATGTGCTTCACAGCATTTGATAATGGAATTACACATTTTGACCTTGCAAACAACTATGGCCCACAGCCTGGAAGTGCGGAGGAAAATTTTGGAAAAATCCTGAGAGAGGAATTTTCTGCATACAGAGATGAGCTGATCGTCAGCACAAAGGCAGGCTATGATATGTGGCCGGGACCTTATGGAAACTGGGGAAGCCGTAAGTATCTGATCGCCAGTCTTGACCAGAGCCTGAAACGTCTTGGTCTGGATTATGTAGATATCTTCTATCATCACAGAATGGATCCGGAGACTCCTCTTGAGGAGACCATGGAGGCTCTGGCACAGATTGTCAGAAGCGGAAAGGCATTGTATGTTGGAATTTCCAACTATGATGGTGAGACAATGAAACGCGCCGCAGATATTCTGGAGGAACTGCACTGTCCGTTTATCATTAATCAGAATTCATATAATATTTTTAACAGAACGATTGAGAAAAATGGTCTGAAGCAGGCTGCTGCAGAGAAGAGAAAGGGGATTATTTCTTTCAGTCCTCTGGCGCAGGGAATGCTCACAGACCGATACCTGAATGGAATCCCAAAAGACAGCCGTGTCAACACAGACGGACGTTTTCTCCATGCAGACCAGTTCAGTGAGGAACGTCTTAACAGTATCCGCAGTCTGAATGCAATTGCAGCAGAGAGAGGCGAAAGTCTTGCTCAGATGGCACTGAAATGGATTCTCCGCGACGGAATCGTAACCAGCGTTCTCATCGGGGCATCCCGTCCACAGCAGATCCTTGAGAATCTGAAAGTGCTGGACAGTGCATCCTTCAGTGAAGAGGAATTAAAGAAGATAGATGAGTGTTCACTGGCCTTATGATATAGCCGGGAGTTAATGGTTGTTTATAAAATAGGAGAGCAGACTATATATTATGGAAGATTCATATGTCTTACAATTACAGGAACCAAAATTCAGAGAATTTTATCTAAGCTACAGCGGCTACGCACAATGCGGGCCGCTGCATTGCTATGGCCCGGCATCCCGTCCA
The DNA here is from genome assembly GCF_020594215.1 of Blautia sp. DFI.1.216. Lineage (NCBI taxonomy): Bacteria > Bacillati > Bacillota > Clostridia > Lachnospirales > Lachnospiraceae > Blautia > Blautia sp. DFI.1.216. The sequence continues at coordinate 7,363 of NZ_JAJDML010000010.1, read as the reverse complement.
CATTATCTGATCCATTTTGTAGTGAAAGGAAAAGGAATGTATCAGGTGTCCGGACAAAAACATTATCTCACTGCCGGACAGGGGTTTCTGATCGAGCCGGGTACACAGACTTTCTATCAGGCAGATAAAGATGATCCCTGGAGTTATCTTTGGATCGGAGTAGGCGGCACCAATGCAGGAAAATATATTCGAGATATCGGATTAAACAGCGAGCAGTTGATCTTCCGTTCGGAAAGTGGAGAAGAGTTAAAGAAAATTGTGCTGGATATTCTGAAACATACAGAAAGTACTACTTCAAATCTGTATTATCTGCAGGGCCGATTATATGATTTCTTTTCAGTTCTTACAAAAGATGTAGTGATTGACACTTATCTGGGTAATTCAAGAGAAAAGAAATATGGAAGAGAAAACGGATATGGAGAATATATCAAAGAAGCCATGGCATTTATAAAAAATGAATATGCCTGTGGAATCGGAGTACAGGAACTGGCAGAGCATTTGAATGTTAACCGCAGTTATCTGTACACAATCTTCATGAATGAACTTCATATTTCACCAAAGGACTTTCTGCAGAAATACCGTATTACAAGGGCAAGAGAATTGCTGGTTCTTACGGAACTGTCTGTAGAATCAATTGGAAAATCCTGTGGCTATGGAAATGCAGAACGATTTGCCAGGGCATTCAAACATGAAACAGGACTGACACCAACTCAGTTTCGCAGGCAGGACAGAAGTAAAAACCGAAGAAACCTGGAAGTGTCAGAGGATGGGCTGGAAAAGCTGATCAACAGTTAACATTTTGAAGGTTCAGACAAACATAATGCCATAACGCCTCAGGATAACTTTCTCTATAATAATGTATATGATATCAGCACAGCCGCGGAGCAATCCGTGATATCAAGTTAGGGTCAAAAAAACTTTTGCCCCTAACTTCATGTATATTGAATTTATTATAGAAAGGGGACAGTTATGAGTATTATTTTTCACGAAAGTTCAAAGACATTCCATTTATACAACAATAACATCAGTTATATTATGACCGTACTTTCAAATGGACATCTTGGAAATCTCTATTTTGGGAAAAGAATCCATGACAGAGAAGATTTTTCATATCTTCTTGAGATGAAGCAGCGACCAATGACAGCCTGTGTTTATGAGGGAAACCGCAAATTTTCGCTGGAGCATCTGAAACTGGAATATCCGGTGTATGGTAGTTCTGATTACCGTTATCCGGCAGTGGAGATCCTTCAGGAAAACGGCAGCAGGATTTCTGATTTTACTTATGTAAGTTATACAATTGCAGCTGGAAAACCAAAACTTCAGGGGCTTCCGGCTACATATACTGAGAAAGACGAAGAAGCCCAGACCTTATGTGTAAAATTGAAAGATGAAGTAACAGGAATGGTATTGGAATTGCTTTATACTATTTTTACACAGAGGGGAATCATCACCAGAAGTGCCAGATTTACAAACGAGGGTACATCATCAGTACATCTGTTAAATGCAATGAGCCTCAGTCTTGATCTGCCGGACAAGGATTATGTGTGGATGCAGTTTTCAGGTGCATGGTCCAGAGAACGTCATGTGAAAGAACGCAGATTAGAGCAGGGAATCCAGTCTGTGGGAAGCATCAGAGGAAATTCTTCCCATGAACATAATCCCTTTATTGTGCTCCGACGTCCGTCGGCAACAGAAAATGCAGGAGAAGTGATGGGATTCAGCCTGATCTACAGCGGAAATCACAGAATGCAGGCAGAGGTGGATACTCATGATACAACCCGTATCACTGTGGGAATCAATCCGCAGAATTTTGACTGGAAGCTGGACTGTGGTGAGAGCTTTCAGACTCCGGAAGCAGTAGTAGTATTTTCTGATAAGGGTCTGAATGGAATGAGCCAGACCTTCCATAAATTATATCAGAAGAGACTGGCAAGAGGTTACTGGAGAGACCGTCCCAGGCCAATCCTGAACAATAACTGGGAAGCTACTTATTTTGATTTTACAGAGGACCGTCTGGTGGAAATTGCTGCAAAGGCAAAGGAATGCGGTGTTGAATTATTTGTGCTGGATGACGGATGGTTCGGTGCACGAAGCAACGATTATGCAGGACTTGGTGACTGGGTGGCAAACAGAGAGCGTCTTCCGCAGGGAATCAAGGGAATCGCAGACAGGATTGAAGAGATGGGTATGAAATTTGGTCTGTGGTTTGAGCCGGAGATGGTGAATAAGGATTCCGACCTTTACCGTGCACATCCGGACTGGATTCTGCAGACACCCCAGAGGCATTCCTGTCATGGCAGAAATCAGTATGTGCTGGACTTCTCCAGAAAAGAAGTGGTGGACTGTATTTATGAGATGATGTACAAAATCCTCTCAGAAGCAAAGGTTTCCTACATCAAATGGGATATGAACAGAAGTATTACGGAATGTTACTCAGCTGCACTTCCAGCAGACCGTCAGGGAGAAGTGTTCCACAGATATATTCTCGGAGTTTATGATCTGTATGAGCGGTTAAATACTGCATTTCCGCAGATTCTCTTTGAGTCCTGCGCAAGCGGTGGCGGACGTTTTGATCCGGGAATCCTTTATTATGCGCCACAGGGATGGACCAGTGATGATACAGATGCGGCAGAGCGTGTGAAAATCCAGTACGGCACAAGCATGTGTTATCCGGTAAGCTCCATGGGAAGTCATGTTTCTGTAGTACCAAACCATCAGTTAAACCGCAAAACTCCGTTACATACAAGAGCAAATGTAGCTTATTTTGGAACTTTCGGATATGAGCTGGATCTGAATAAACTGTCTGATGAGGAAATCAGTGAAGTAAAACAGCAGATTACCTTTATGAAAGAATACAGAGAACTGATCCAGTTTGGAACTTTTTACAGACTGAAGAGTCCTTTTGAGGGCAATGAAACTGTGTGGATGACAGTCAGCGAGGACAAAAAAACAGCGCTGGTATTCTGGTACAGGGAAAGAAATGTAGTAAACGCAGATTTTACCAGAGTGCGGCTTCAGGGACTGGATCCGGATCTTATCTACAGAAATGAGTATAATGAAACAGAAAACTACGGGGATGAGCTGATGAATCTGGGACTGCTCACCACAGACTGTACAGCAGGTGAACCTACAAGTGAAGACGAACCATGCACAGACTATGAGTCCAGAATTTATGTTTTAACTGCAAAATAATAACCGAATCAGGTAAGCTCCTTATGGAGGTTGCGAAAAGCAATAGACAGAAATAAAAAATCAACAAAAAGCAGGCAGAACGATCACACGGGATCGTCTACCTGCTTTTCGTTAAATTTATCCATCATTTCTTTATGGGTCTTATAATTCTTCGGACTCATTCCAAACTTCTTCTTAAAAGCCTTGGAAAAAACAAGCTGGTCTTCATAGCCCACATTATTAGCAATCTCTTTAACAGACAGACTGGTGCTGACCAGAAGACTGGCTGCTTTATGCATCTTATAATCAATGAGGAAGGTCTGTGCGGACATTCCAAGCTCTTTCTGAAAGGAACTGTTCAGATAGGCACGGCTGATTCCGATATTATCTGCAATATCAGAAATCCCGATTCCCTTTTGATACATATCTTTAATATATTCAATGGCAAGCTCCACGTAGACACTGGTGCTGTAGGCATATTTGGCATTTTTTTTGTTCTGTGCAGACTGCTTTTCATGAAAGCCGGCAAGCTCGGCTAACAACAGGATCAGATAAGCCTGGCGCCTCAGGTCATTGGCTTTGGAAAGCTGCTTATGATTCAGCATATAATCGATGTGTTTCAGGATTATTTTCTGATCCGGTGCAGGAAGTACTAATTGATTTTTGGAAAATCCACATTCTTTTACCATTGAGTGAGCTCGGATTCCGCGAAAACCAATCCAGGCATAAGTCCAGGGATTGGTTTCATCAGCACCGTATGTGACTGGTTCATTTGGATAAATTACAAACATCTGTCCGGGAGTAAGGCTCCAGGTCTGACCTCCGGCAGAATAGAATCCGGTACCGTCCAGCACAAAATGGATGATGAACTCATCTCTTGGCATGGAACAGATATGTCCGGGCGGGCAGTGTTCTTTGCCCGTATGGATCAGACTGATATCAAGGGAGCCTTCTTTCAGATTTTCAAGACAGCGGAAAGTAGCGCTGTCCGTATATTTTACATTTGGCATTTGGGTAATTCCTTTTTCTATTTTCTTTGATTGCAGATATTGTTGATATAAAGACATAAGGACTGATATCCTGCAAATACGCATAAATTCAAGTCGTTGTTGACATTTTACCATAAATTCAGCGGTTTTTCCATAACGATTATGACATAAATTCATTTCATTAGTCCATTTAAAAAAATAGACAAAAACGTATAATAAGAATCACAAGGAACACGTCGAAACGACGAATAAAGGAGGATGTATATGAGAAAAAACATGAAAAAACTCACAGTCGCAACAGTGATCGGTGCTATGACAGTTACTGCACTTGCACCAGTAGGCGCACAGGCGAAAGACAAAACTCTGACAGTTGCAATCTGGGATAACGGACAGAAAGCCGGACTTCAGGAAATTATGGATGAGTTTACAAAAGAGACCGGAATCAAAACTGAACTTCAGGTAGTAGAGTGGAGCAGCTACTGGACACTTCTTGAAGCAGGTGCATCAGGCGGAGACATGCCGGACGTATTCTGGATGCATTCCAATGAAGCTGTAAGATATATGTCCAATGATATCTTACTTGATCTGACAGACAAGATTGCAGACAGCGACAAATTGGAAATGGACAAATTCCCGGAAGATATCAAAGAAATGTATCAGTGGGACGGAAAAACATACGCAGTACCGAAGGACATCGATACAATTGCTATGTGGTACAACAAAGATATGTTTGATGAAGCAGGAATCGACTATCCGGACGGAAGCTGGACATGGGATGAATTCTATGATATTGCAGAGAAACTTACAAAAGAAGACGGAAGCCAGTACGGTTTTGCAGCAAACCCGTCTAACGAGCAGGATACATGGATGAATATTGTTTACTCCATGGGCGGACGTGTACTGACAGATGACAACAAATCCGGTTTTGATGATCCAAACACTATCAAAGCAATGGAATTCGTTGACAAATGCGTTAAAAATGTAATGCCTCCTGCATCTACAATGTCCGAAACAGGTACAGACGTACTCTTCGGATCTGGCAAGGTAGCTATGATTTCTCAGGGATCCTGGATGGTATCTGCTTTCAAAGACAACGATTATATCAAAGAACACTGTGATGTGGCAAGACTTCCGAAAGATGCTGAAACAGGAGAGAGCGTATCTCTTTACAATGGTCTTGGATGGGCAGCATCTGCAAACACAGATATGCCGGACGAAGCTTTCCAGCTTATTGAGTGGTTCGGTTCCAAAGATATGCAGAAGAAACAGGCTGATCTTGGTGTAACAATGGCAGCTTACGAAGGAATGTCCGATGGATGGGTTAACAGTGTTGATTGCTTTAACTTACAGCCATACATGGATGCAATGGACAATATCGTATTCAGACCACACACAAATGCAACACTTGCATGGTGGAACCCAATGTGCGAAGAACTGAAGAAACCATGGAATGATGAGGAAAGCATGGATGATGCATGCAAGAATATCGTTACTATTATGAACGATGCCATCGCAGAAGAGTCCTATTAATTAATGTTTAACAAAACCATTCATAAAAAATAAGAAACGGAAAAGCTGCCGCAGAAAAGATTCCGATCATGTGATAACCACAGGAGTCACAAAGGGTATGCTCATATGCGGCAGTTTTCCATTCAAATCAGCAACAAAATTCTATGATAAGAAGGAGTGAGAGCCGTGGCAAATCCAAAAAAAGGTACCAGTCAGGCGCGGAATGAATTCATCTGGGGATGGGCGTTCATTCTTCCTACAATGCTTGGTCTGATCATCTTAAATATCTATCCGATTTTTAAGACCATTTATGAGAGCTTTTTCAAGACCGGAGATTTCGGTAAGGGAAATATCTTCATTGGTTTTGACAATTATGTAAAGCTGTTCCACGATGCGGAAGTATGGCAGGCATTATTAAATACATTTAAATATGCCATTGTGGAAGTTCCGTTTTCCATTGCTATCGCACTTGTACTGGCAGTTTTATTAAACCGTAAAATGAAAGGCCGTGCTGTTTACAGAACTATTTTCTTCCTGCCTATGGTTGCTGCTCCGGCTGCGATCGCCATGGTATGGAGATGGCTGTTTAACTCAGAGTTTGGTCTTCTCAATCACATTTTTCATACAAAGATTAACTGGATTTCTGATCCGAAGATTGCAGTCTATGCGATCGCAGTGATCGGTGTATGGTCCATCATTGGCTACAATATGGTACTTTTCCTATCAGGTCTGCAGGAAATCCCAAGAGATTATTATGAAGCAGCAAGCATTGACGGAGCAACCGGAATCAAACAGTTCTTCCACATTACAATCCCGCTGCTTTCACCGACCATCTTCTTTGTAATGGTTACCCGTGTCATCGGTGCCATGCAGGTATTCGACCTGATCTTCATGGTTATGGACAGAAACAGTCCTGCACTTTACAAAACACAGTCACTTGTTTACCTGTTCTACCAGAATTCCTTTGTACAGAATAACAAAGGTTATGGTTCAACAATCGTCGTACTTCTTCTGGTTGTAATTATGATCATGACAGTATTCCAGAATATTGCGCAGAAGAAGTGGGTTCATTATAACTAAGGAGGGATAATTATGTCAGCAAGAGATAAAGCAAACAGAGTTCTGATCCATGTTATCCTGATACTGGTATCTATTACCATGCTGGTTCCTTTCTTATGGATGATTCTGACAGCTTTCAAAACTATGACAGAGGCAACCTCTGTCAACCCGTTCGTAATCCTCCCGTCTACATGGAGATGGGACAGTTTTAGAGAAGTAAGCGCAAATATGGATTTCTTACATCTGTATATCAATACCTTACTTCTGATTCTGGGTCGTGTTGTATGTGCGGTTCTGACAGCAACACTGGCAGGCTATGCATTTGGACGTCTGAACTTCAGGGGGAAAAACCTGATGTTCTCTCTGGTCCTTTTCCAGATGATGGTTCCTGGACAGATTTTCATTATCCCACAGTACTTAATGGTAAGCAAAATGGGAATGCTCAATACCATTTTTGCCTTGGTATTTCCCGGTATTGTTACTGCATTTGGTACATTTCTCCTCAAACAGGCTTATATGGGACTTCCGAAAGATCTGGAAGAGGCAGCACGTCTTGACGGATGTAACATCGGTCAGACCTCAATGTGGTCAACCTAGCGTCAACTTAGGGACATATTAGCAAATAGCCTCCAATG